>CAIUYS010000261.1 GCA_903903365.1 uncultured Methylococcaceae bacterium | reverse complement strand
AATATTTTGAGACGAAATACCCACCCCTTTTTCGCCCGTGAATCTGGAAAGCGTTACAGCGCAAATGGCTCCTGATGCTCAATGGTATCAGGGCGATCATAGCGGTAATGCATAAATTATCAACGCACTTTCGGAGAGGCTTGACTTTAGTGCCGTTTGTTTAAACGCACGTAGTACGGGCAGAATATCTTCTGCCCCTACCAACCACTTGCCTCAATAGACACGCCTTTACGCACCACTAAGGCGCAACTCTTACTCGTTTCCAACTCGCCCTATCAATCCTTTGTCCGGTTAGTGCCTCATAACCGCTTATAATTATTGAATAAAAAACACACCCAACTTATTTTAACCAGACTGGCACAATAGCTGCTTCGTTAAATATAAACACAGCTTCAAATGCAATATCGTTGGTGCACCAACGCCCCTTTTATAAAAACACTGGCTACCCGTACTCTCATGAATAGGCTTAATGTATTATTGATTGAAAGCGATCTTGATAATACGTTGCTGGCAAACAGCCTTGAAGATCATGGTTACAAGCTTTTTGTAACCCGGCACACGCCGGCGTTTTTAGCACTTATCAAGGAAATTACCCCGGATATCATTATCTTTAATCTGGATACCCCCTCTAAAAAATTACTGACTGACCTGCAAACGCTTAATAATCAAGCTGCGTTACCGGTCATTATGTTTGCCAGTGACGATAATATCGACACCATTAATCAGGCCATTAAATCTGAGATTAGTGCTTTTATAGTCGATGGTCTTGAGTACAAGCGGCTTAACACGATTATTGCTGTAGCTATCGCCCGCTTTAAACATCAGCAAGCGCTCAAAATTGCCCTGGAAGATGCGTGTGCAAAACTTGAAGACCGAAAACAGATGGATAGGGCCAAAGCCATTTTAATCAAAACCCAAAACTTTACCGAAGACGAGGCTTACCATACGCTTAGAAAGTTGGCGATGGATAGAAATATTACCTTGGGCGAAATGGCTAAAAACGTAATTGCCATGTCAGAATTATTTAAATAAAAAAGCCTTAACTCCTGCAAAGAACCATGAAAACCTTTATTAAAGTCACTGAAATATGGATTCCAGACAAAGACCGGACCCAACTGGAATTTGGCTCTGGGTTATATGGCGAGTTAATCGCTTTTAAAGCCGATAGTGAGCATCAAACGTTTGCCTACAATGAAGGCTTGCCTGGAAAGGCTTGGGCAGAAGGCCATCCGATTGTACTGACAAAATTTGAACACTCTTATTTTAAGCGAACCGCTGCCGCAAAAAATGCGGGGCTAACGTGCGGCATTGCCATACCCGTTTTTTCCGGTGACTTTCTGATGGCTGTTGTCGTTTTTTTATGCGGCGATGACGAGGATCATGCAGGGGCTATCGAAGTGTGGCGTACCCAGTCGGCATCGGACAACAAACTTAGCGTGATGGACGGTTATTACGGCACGCTGCAACACTTTGAAGCCATTTCAAGACAAGTTAATATTTCTAAAGGTCAAGGACTCGCCGGTCTGGCCTGGGAGTCGGGTCTGCCCATTCTTATTGATGATATCAGCAAGGCCGATACGTTTATCAGAGCGGGTGATGCAAAAGAGGCCGGCATTAGTATGGGCATTGGCATTCCGGTTTCTGACAACCCCGAACAGCCTTACTTTATGACTTTTCTTTCCGCTAAAGCGACGCCTATTGCCAAACGCATCCAAATTTGGATTCCAAACCCACACGATAAACAACTCATCTGCCAACAGGGTTATAGTAAAAACAGCAATGATCTGGCGGAAATATTTGAAACCCTGACAGTTGACAAAGGCGTGGGCGCACTCGGGCGCGTCTGGCTGACCGGAATGCCCATCATCACGGGCAATCATGAACCTGATTACAACCCCGAACTGGATAGCCTGAGCAGTATGCTGGCCATACCCGTCATAGAAAAGGGCCGATTAAAAGCCATTGTCAGTTTTTTGTTTTAGGTTAACGCATTAAAAAGGTTCTTAGGTTCTTATTTGGTGCAAAATGCGCACATTACTAGAGCGCAGCCATCCATTTTCGCTGCTCATAAGGCCAATTATCAACCGCCCCTTTTTCATAAAAAACAACACAAGCCAATGATTTTATGTGTTTTTTAAATAATAAAGACTGATTTATTTTTTTGGCACAGCGTTTGCTTTAAGATTATCAGAGGTTCCAAAGCAGGAGCCACCATTTACCGCTCAACGTTGAGCACCAGACAAAGGCGTCGACTAAATCCAAGTGTTGTTATTAACACGGGGGTTTGCGACGCTTTTTTTTTGCCTTGAATATCTGCATAGGATAAAGCCCCCCATGAAAAAACCTGGAAATCTGACCCTTAAAAAACTGGTTACAGCCCTGTCAACGGTAGCCGCCATTACCACTTTAAGCTTTGCATCCTGCGTGGGTGCCGTTGAAAAGCTGGAAAAAGAAAGCCTGAAATTAGGTTTTATCAAATTAACCGATATGGCACCGTTAGCCGTTGCTTTTGAAAAAGGCTATTTTGAAGACGAAGGTCTTTCTGTACAACTCGAAGCCCAAGCGAACTGGAAGGTTTTATTGGACCGGGTTATTAATGGCGAACTGGATGGCGCACACATGCTGGCAACCTTGCCGTTTGGAACCGCCATTGGTTATGGCACTAAAGCGGACATTATCAGTGCCTTCACGATGACTTTAAATGGCGATGCCATTACCGTATCCAATGATGTCTGGAAACAAATGAAACCGCAAGTCCCCATGCAGGATGGCAAGCCGGTGCATCCGGTTAAAGCGGACGCCTTAAAACCGGTGCTTGAAAAGTACAAAAATGCAGGCAAGCCTTTTAATATGGCGATGACCTTTCCGGTAGGCACCCATAACATGAAACTACGTTACTGGTTGGCAGCGGGCGGTATCAAGCCGGGATATTATGCGCCGCCTGAAGACACGTCCGGCCAGATTGATGCCGAAGCGATGCTGTCAGTAACGCCGCCGCCACAAATGCCATCGACCATGGATTCAGGCACCATTGTGGGTTATTGCGTCGGCGAACCATGGAATCAGCAAGCCGTTTTTAAAGGTATCGGTGTCCCGGTCATCAGCGATTACGAGCTAATGAAAAATACTCCTGAAAAAATCTTTGGGGTGACCAAAGAATGGTCGGATAAAAACCCCAACACCCACTTGGCGGTCATCAAAGCCTTGATTCGTGCGTCACTATGGCTGGATGCAGAGAACAATAAAAATCGTAATGAAGGTGTAGAAATGCTGTCGCAAAAACAGTATGTCGGCGCTGACTATGACGTTATCGCCAACAGTATGAATGGCACTTTTGAATACGAAAAAGGTGACAAACGCGCCTTGCCTGATTTCAATGTTTTCTCACGCTATAACGGCTCTTATCCCTATTACAGCGATGCAGTATGGAGCCTAACCCAAATGCGACGCTGGGGACAAATCAACGAACAAAAACCGGATGCCTGGTATATGGAAATTGCCAAAAAAGTCTACCGTCCCGACATCTACATGACTGCCGCCAAAGCCTTAATTACAGAAGGCAAAGCCAAGGCCGGTGATTTTCCTTCCGATAAAGAAACCGGCTTTAAAGCACCCAGCGCCGAGTTTATTGACGGCATTGTTTATGACGGCAATAAACCCAATGAATACCTGACTAAATTTGCCATTGGTCTTAAAGGCAAACAGAAAGTGACCGGCGGCAAGGTGGTTGATTAAGGCTGAACGTGTTGGGCAACCGCAAGGGATTGCCTCTACGAGCCAATCCTTGCGGACATTAACAGATGATTTATTGCCAAAGCGCACATTGAGGTAAAAAATGAATAACCAATTGATCAAATTTTTTAACATAACCGGTTTAACCTGGTTTGTACCTTTCGTAAAAATAGCGGCGGGTGAAAACGCTGCCCAACAAATTCGCCAACTATTTCTGATTATGGGTGTGCCCATTATCGCTTTTACGTTGTTTCTGGGGCTTTGGAGCTTTTCTGCCTCCAAAGTCAACACCAGTCTGGGCGCAATCCCCGGCCCTGTTGCGGTTTGGCATGAGGCGGGCGGCTTGTTGGATGAGCATTTTGCCGAGAAAGACAAAGAAGTTAAGTTTTATCAACACCAGCAAGAACGCAATGACCAGGCACTGGCAGAAAATCCGGAAGCTGTTATTAAGTCCCGTCCTTATAACGGCCAAGCCACTTATCTGGATAAAATTTTCACCAGTCTTTACACGGTTTTTGCAGGCTTTGTCATTGCCACGCTAATCGCCGTGCCACTGGGTCTTTTATGCGGAATGAGTCCGGTGGTCAACACGGCCATCAATCCGCTGATTCAAATTTTTAAACCGGTCTCGCCATTGGCCTGGCTGCCTATTGTAACGTTGGTGGTCAGTGCAGTTTATGTGACTACCGAAGACTCATGGTTTGAAAAATCTTTTCTAACCTCAGCCATTACGGTAACGCTGTGTTCGCTTTGGCCAACCTTAATTAATACCGCCGTCGGCGTATCGTCTATTGATAAAGATTTGGTAAACGTGGGCAAAGTGTTACGTCTTAACTGGTTTACCCAAATCAAAAAAATCATTTTACCATCGGCGTTACCTTATATTTTTACCGGCATGCGCTTATCACTCGGCGTGGGCTGGATGGTATTAATTGCCGCAGAAATGCTGGCGCAAAATCCGGGACTTGGAAAATTCGTCTGGGATGAATTTCAAAACGGCAGCTCAAATTCCTTGGGACGAATCATGGTGGCGGTATTCACCATCGGCATCATCGGTTTTATTCTGGATCGAGTCATGCAGTCGTTTCAAAAAGTATTCTCTTTCGGTAATGATATCTAATCAGGAGCCAGTGATGCCAGCCACAAAACTTAAAATCGTTGCGGTTAACGAGGCCAATGAAAAGCCATCGCCATCAAATGATCCTTATCTGCCGTTGGTAGAATTAAAGGATGTTTGTATCGCTTATGGTGAAACATCAATCCTTAAAAATATTAATTTAACGGTTAAAAAAGGGGAGTTTATCGCCATTGTCGGTTTTTCCGGCAGCGGTAAAACCACACTTATTTCAGCCATTGCCGGTTTAATCAAGGCCGATAGCGGCGAGGTGTTAAAACAGGGCAAGCCAATTACTGCACCCGGCCCTGACCGTGGCGTAGTGTTTCAAAACTATTCGCTAATGCCGTGGTTAACGGTTTATGAAAACGTAGCCTTGGCCGTTGATGAGATTTTTAAACACTGGCCTGCCGCACAACGCAAGGCGCACACAGAAAAATATGTGCGTATGGTTAATCTGGGCGCAGCCATGACTAAAAAACCGGCTGAATTATCAGGCGGTATGCGTCAACGGGTTAATGTGGCTCGCGCTCTGGCGGCCAATCCGGATATTTTGTTGCTGGATGAACCACTCAGCGCCCTGGATGCGTTAACGCGCGGCAACTTGCAGGATGAAATTTTGCAAATCTGGGAACAAGAAAAGAAAACCGTCATCATGATTACCAATGATGTCGATGAAGCCATCTATATGGCTGACCGTGTTATTGCCTTAAACCCTGGCCCCAATGCAACCTTTGGCCCTGATTTTCCTGTCAATATCGCACGTCCACGTGACAGGACCGCCTTAAACCATAACGAAGACTTTAAAAAACTGCGTGCCGAAATCACCCAATACCTGATGGCCATCGGCATGGAAAAAACCGGAAACTCGGTCACGGATATCATCACCTTACCCAAAGTTCTGCCTAATACCAGTAACGATTGGAAAATAGACAGCGCCCTATTAAAACCGGGTAAAGATGATCTGGGCAGACCCCGTTATCTGGAGTTTTCACAATTATCAAAAATTTACCCGACACCCGATGGCAACAGCACCGTTAAAGTCGTGGACGGCTTTGATTTAAAAATGAAAAAGGGCGAGTTTGTGTCGATTATCGGCCATTCCGGTTGCGGCAAGTCCACGGTTTTATCCATGACTGCGGGCTTAAACAGTATTTCCGAAGGCGGTATTGTACTCGACAACCGTGAAATTGATGGCGCAGGCCCTGATCGTGGCGTGGTATTTCAGGCACCCAGCCTGTTTCCCTGGCTCACCGCGTTTGAAAATGTCACCTTGGGCGTTGATAAAGTTTATCCACATGCCACCAAAGCAGAACGTAATGATATTGTTGAATATTATCTTAACCGTGTCGGCTTGGGCGATGCCTTGCATAAAAAAGCGGGCGACATGTCCAATGGCATGCGTCAACGAGTCGGTATTGCCCGTGCCTTTGCACTGTCCCCCAAACTGCTGTTGCTGGATGAACCTTTCGGCATGTTGGATTCGTTAACGCGCTGGGAATTGCAGGAAGTATTAATGGAAGTGTGGGAACGTACGCACGTAACCGCTATCGTTGTGACCCATGATGTGGATGAAGCCATTTTATTGGCCGACCGCGTGGTGATGATGACCAACGGGCCTCATGCAAAAATCGGCAAAATAGAAATCATTGATTTACCAAGACCACGCACTCGCAAAGCGCTGCTTGCCCATCCTGATTATTACAAATACCGGGAAAGTTTACTGACTTTTTTGGCCGAATGTGACCACACACATTAACGACAAGCTAATTATAAATCTCCATTAAGAAAAACTATTTCCAAGTTTCAGCGCCCTGAAACCAAACCTTATTATACAGGAAGGCATTATGCCCAAAATTAAAAGCAAAATTCCGTTATCTGCGGCACTGTTGACCTTATCCGTAGCCAGTCATTCGGCAATGGCGGGTGTTACCCAAGAAGTGGAAGATGCACTTAACTTTTATCATTACGGTAAAAATGGGGCGGTTAAAATTGATCTCAATACCCGCTTTGAAAACGTCAATCAGGACAACGTCAGAAGCCCTTTACTTAATGGTTCACCTGCCGCAAGACAGCCAAAAACGGCCAATGCCGTCACAACACGCCTGCGACTGGGTTTACTTTCGCCGGTATTTCACGGCTTGCAAGGTTATGCCGAATATCAGGGCGTCTATGCTATGGACTCGAATTATAACAGCACGCGTAACGGTAAAGCCGAATACTCGACGGTTGTCGATCCTTACGAAAGTGAACTCGATCAGCTATGGCTCAGTTATGCAGGTATCGCGGATACCGTCATTAAGGGCGGGCGACAAGTCATCCAGTTTGATGACCAACGTTTTATCGGCAATGTGGGCTGGCGGCAACTGCAACAAACCTTTGATTCGGTTCTGATTACCCACAACAATCAACAGTTGTTCGGTTTGACCGTTAATGCCGGGTATATCGGCCGAGTAAAAACGATTACAACTACGACCGAAAGCGTGAACGCACCGATACTGAACGTTAATTATAAACTGGGTGATTACGGAAACATGGTCGGCTATGGCTATTGGCTTGATTATACAGACCCCGGTGCAAACGCCGTCTATTACAAATCAAACCAGACTTACGGGCTGCGCCTGACCAATTATCAAAAACAGGGGGACTCGTTCAAATTGAGTGACAACTTCGGCCTGCAGTACACGGCAGAATGGAGCATTCAATCTAATTACCAGAGCAACCCAAATAACTATACCGTCAACCGCTACAATCTGATGAGCGGCTTTACCGCTTATATGTTCACTTTTCAAGGCGCAATGGAACAACTTGACGGCGTTGGCAAAAATAAGGCTTTTCAAACTCCGTTGGGTACAAACTTTGCCTTTCAGGGCTGGGCTGATCAATTCCTGACCACACCTGACAATGGTATTCGGGATGTGTTCGGCACAGTCACTACCAGCCTGGATCGCGGGGAAGTCACCTTAAGCGGGGTTTATCATGCCTTTTATGATGACACCGGCAACACGCATTACGGTAATGAGTGGGATTTTATGGCGTCCAAGAAATTTGGCAAACACTATACCCTGTTAGCGAGATACGCTTATTACAACGCCGATCAATACAGTACCGATACCCAAAAAATCTGGGTACAGGGCAATATAAATTTCTAAATGCCCAGCCGGTTACAAACGCTTGAGCATCAAAATTATTGAGGTGGGTTATGAATATTAAAAAAACACTGGTCGTCATTGGCAACGGTATGGTTGGGCAGCATTTTTTGGCCAACCTGGTTGCCAGTCCCGCTAACGAAGATTATGAAATTGTCACTTTTTGTGAAGAACCCAGACCGGCTTATGACCGGGTGCATCTCTCCGCCTTTTTTTCCGGAAAAACTGCCGAAGATTTGTCACTGGTTGAACCCGGATTTTTCGAGCAACATGGCATCACCATTTATATGGGTGATAAAGCAGTTAAAATTTGTCGCGAGTCTAAAACCGTCGTTTCAGAAAAAGGCATCACTATCCGTTATGACAAACTAGTGCTGGCGACGGGGTCTTTCCCTTTTGTACCGCCGGTGCCAGGGCATGATCGGGCGCAGTGTTTGGTTTATCGCACCATTGAAGATCTTGAAGCCATGGCGGCGGCCGCTAAAAACGGCAAAGTAGGCGTGGTGGTCGGCGGCGGTTTGTTAGGTCTGGAAGCCGCCAAGGCATTACAGGATTTAGGTTTAAAAACCCACGTTGTAGAATTTGCGCCGCGCTTGATGGCGGTTCAACTGGATGAAGCCGGTGGTGCCATGTTGAGGCGCAAGATCGAAAATTTGGGGGTAACGGTACATACCGGCAAAAACACCAGTCTTATTACCGATGGTGACCAGTGTGTGAATAAAATGTGCTTTGCCGATGGCGAAGAGCTGGAAACCGACATTGTGTTGTTCTCGGCCGGTATTCGTCCTCGTGATGATATTGCCCGTGATTGCGCTCTGGACGTTGGCCCGCGTGGCGGCATCGTTATCAACAATCAATGCCTTACCTCAGACCCTGATATTTATGCCATTGGTGAATGCGCCCTCTGGAACGGCATGATCTATGGTTTGGTGGCTCCGGGTTATGCAATGGCGCGAACCGTGGTTGCCGAGCTGGCAGGCCATACCGCCAGTTTTACCGGCGCGGATATGAGCACCAAACTAAAACTGATGGGCGTTGATGTTGCCAGTATCGGTGACGCTCATGCCAAAACACCGGGCGCACTGGTTTATACCTATCAAAACGGTGACAGTGAAGTCTATAAACGGCTGGTGGTTAGCGAAGATAAAAAGCAGCTACTGGGCGCGGTCTTGGTGGGTGAGGCTTCCGGTTACGGCACCTTATTGCAATATTGCTTGAATGGCATTGAGCTGCCGGAAAATCCTGACGCACTGATTTTGCCCAGTCGCTCTGATGAACCAGTCGTTTTGGGCCCGGATGCGCTGCCGATGTCCGCCCAAATCTGTTCGTGTTTCGATGTGACTAAAGGCGCGGTTTGCTTGGCGATTGAAGCAGGCTGCACCACTATCGATGCCTTAAAGTCGGCAACCAAGGCGTCAACCGGCTGCGGTGGCTGTTCGGCTTTGTTAAAATCAGTCATGAATTCGGAACTGGCAAAACAGGGCTTTGAAGTGAACACTGATATTTGCGAACATTTTTCCTATACCCGTCAGGATTTGTCCAACTTGGTTCGGGTAGAAGAAATAAAAACTTTTACCGGGTTACTGGAAAAGCATGGCAAAGGTCGGGGTTGTGAAATTTGCAAACCTGCCGTCGGCTCTATTCTGGCCTCTTACTGGAATGACTTTGTGCTAAAAACAGAGCACTTGGGGCTTCAGGACACCAACGATAACTTTTTGGCCAATATGCAAAAAGATGGCACTTATTCAGTGGTGCCACGTATTGCCGGCGGTGAAATTAGTCCGGATATGCTGATTGCCTTGGGTATGGTGGGCAAAAAATACAATCTTTACACCAAAATCACCGGGGGTCAACGCGTCGATCTTTTTGGTGCGCGGGTCGATCAATTGCCGCCTATCTGGAAAGAACTTATCGACGCAGGTTTTGAATCGGGCCATGCCTACGGCAAATCGTTACGCACAGTTAAATCCTGTGTCGGGAGTAATTGGTGTCGCTATGGTCTCGATGACAGTGTCGGTCTGGCCATAGAACTGGAGAACCGTTATAAAGGTTTGCGCTCACCACATAAAATCAAATTTGCGGTGTCCGGTTGTACCCGGGAATGCGCAGAAGCACAGAGTAAAGATGTCGGTATTATCGCGACAGAAAGCGGCTGGAATTTATATGTCTGTGGCAATGGCGGCATGAAACCACGCCATGGCGATTTATTCGCCACCAGTTTGGATAAAGAAACCCTGATTAAATACATCGACCGTTTTTTAAGTTTCTACGTACGCACTGCCGACCGGTTGCAACGCACCTCGGTGTGGATCGAAAATATGGAAGGCGGGCTGGATTATTTAAAATCCGTCGTCATTGACGACAAACTGGAAGTGTGTGAGCAACTGGAACAACAAATGCAGCTGGTCATTGATACCTATCAATGTGAATGGCTCACCACGATTAATGATGAATCCAAATTAAAACGCTTCCGTCACTTTATTAACAGTGACCAACCGGATGACCAAGTGGTCTTTGTCGAAGAACGTGGACAAATTCGACCCGCCGATGAAAATGAGCAGAAACACTTTAAAATCATGGAGGTGGCGTGATGTCCCGCTGGCAAGAGGTATGCACGATTGATGACTTGCAACCGGACTCCGGCATTTGCGCACTGATTGAAGGCCAACAGGTCGCACTCTTTTATATGCCTAAAGAGGCCGCCGTTTATGCCCTTAATAATTACGATCCTTTTGGCGGAGCCAATGTATTATCAAGGGGTTTAATCGGCGACATTAAAGGCCAACCGGTGGTTTCGTCACCGTTATACAAACAGCATTTCAATCTGGAAACGGGGGTCTGTCTTGAAGATGAAACGGTAACCATACCGGCCTATCCTGTCCGTATAGAAAACGGTAGCGTTCAAGTCCGTATTACCCATGCTTAGCCTGGTCGTTATCGGTAACGGCATGGCCGGTATGCGTACCGTAGAAGAACTGCTAACGGCCACACCGGGTAAATACAACATTACTGTCTTCGGCGCAGAACCTTACGGTAATTACAACCGCATTATGCTGTCATCGGTATTGTGCGGCGAGAAAACCCTTGACGATATTTTTATCAATAACCGCCAATGGTATAGCGACAACGGCATAACACTGCATGCGGGCGTGGATAAAACGGTGGTGCGCATAGACCGGAAAAACAGAAAAGTCCATGCGCAAGACGGCACCGTTGTGGGTTATGACCGACTGTTGATTGCCACGGGATCTAAAGCGGTTATCGCCGCCATTCCAGGCAACGATCTGGAAGGCGTTATCAGTTTTCGCGATATTGTCGACGTTAACAAAATGCTGACTTACAGTAAAAGCCATAACAAAGCGGTGGTGCTGGGCGGTGGCTTATTAGGTCTGGAAGCGGCTAACGGACTGGCTCTGAGAGGCATGGACGTTACCGTGATTCATAACAATGACGTTTTGCTTAATCGGCAAATGGATCAACAAGCCGGCAAAATGCTCCAGAAAGAACTGGAGCAACGCCATTTAAAATTTAAGATGGCCGCCAAAACCCGACAGTTAATCGGCGATGAAAACGGCCACATCACAGCCGTTGTTTTTGAAGATGGCAGCGAACTGGCCTGTGACCTGTTTATTATGGCAATCGGTGTGCGTCCCCATATAACACTGGCTCAAGAAGCGGGGTTATATTGTGAAAGAGGGATTGTGGTCAATGATACGATGCAAAGTTACGACCCCCGTATTTATGCCGTCGGTGAATGTATCCAACATCGCGGCGATACCTTTGGACTGGTCGCGCCGCTGTTTGAACAAGCCAAAGTATGCGCCAATCATTTAAGCGCTCATGGTGTCGCCGAATACATCACTTTGCCAACGGCCACCAAACTCAAAGTGACCGGGATTAATTTATTTTCTGTCGGCGATTTTATGGGCGATGACAGTTGCGAAAGCATTCATTTTACCGACGCCGCTTTGGGCATCTACAAAAAACTGGTCATAAAAGCCAACAAACTAATAGGCGCTGTACTGTATGGCGACACGATTGATGGTAGTTGGTATCAGGAATTGCTGGAGAAAGAAGCGCCTGTTGCAGACATAAGGGATCGGCTGATTTTTGGCAGGATGACTTAAAACATTGCACCACGAAGACACGAAGAACACGAAGAAAAGCAACACAGTAAACACTGTAATTACCCTATTTATAAGTTGATGCTTATGTGCTGCTTGCCCACCCCACGAGATTTTTAATGAATAACACCATAAAAACCACCTGCCCCTACTGCGGCGTAGGCTGCGGCATTAACGCATTAGTCGGCAAGCAAGCTCATCAGGTTACTATCAGTGGTGACCCGTCACATCCTGCCAATTTTGGTCGTCTTTGTTCAAAAGGCTCGGCGCTCGGAGAAACGGTAGAACTGAAGGGTCGGCTACTGCAACCCAACATCTATGGTCATGATGCCACTTGGACTGACGCACTGGATTTGGTTGCCAATACGTTTATTAAAACTATTGAAAAGTATGGCCCTGATGCCGTGGCTATTTATGGCTCAGGGCAACTGTTAACCGAAGACTATTATGTCGCCAACAAACTGATGAAAGGTTTTATCGGTAGCGGCAACATGGATACCAACAGTCGTTTGTGTATGTCTTCTTCTGTGGCTGGACATAAACGGGCTTTCGGTTCTGATACCGTACCGGGTTGTTATGATGACTTTGAACAGGCCGAAATGATTGTGCTGATCGGTTCCAATGCGGCGTGGTGTCATCCCGTCAGTTTTCAGCGCATCCGGGCCGCAAAAGAAGCCAATCCTTCCTTAAAAATCGTGGTTATTGATCCTCGACAAACATCGACTTGTGACATTGCTGACTTGCATTTAGCCGTTGCCAGCGGCAGCGATGCCGTTTTATTTAACGGATTGCTAGATTTTTTAAGCCGGCAAAACGCCCTCAATAAAACCTATATCGATGCCCATACCGAAGGTTTTTCCGAAGCCCTTAAGGCCGCCGGCAGCCATTCTATCGAACAAGTTGCCTCGCAATGTCTTGTAACGGTGGAAGACTTGCACTGTTTTTATCAGTGGTTTGCAGGTCATGAAAAAGTCATGAGCCTGTACAGTCAAGGCATCAATCAATCGTCATCGGGTACGGATAAAGTTAATGCCATTATCAATTGCCATCTCGCTACCGGCAAAATTGGCAAACCCGGAAGGGGGCCATTCTCGTTAACCGGCCAACCTAACGCCATGGGAGGGCGTGAAGTCGGCGGTTTAGCCCATCAACTGGCAGCACATTTGGATTTTTCAAACAGCGATGATATAGATCGGGTAGCACGATTTTGGGGAACGGAGACGATTGCCCAAAAACCAGGCCTGGCAGCCGTTGACTTATTTGATGCCATTGATGATGGCAAAGTAAAAGCCGTTTGGATTATGGGCACCAATCCGGTGGTCAGTATGCCTAACGCCAACAAAGTAAAACATGCTTTGCAGCACTGTAATTTTGTCGTTGTTTCAGATTGCATTGCCAACACCGACACCACGGCATTGGCGCACGTTTTATTACCCGCGCAAGGCTGGAGTGAAAAAGACGGCACCGTCACCAATTCTGAACGGCGCATTTCTCGCCAGCGAGCATTGTTTAGCCCGTCAGGCAATGCCAAACCGGACTGGTGGATTATCACTCAAGTCGCCCGGCGCATGGGATTTAAACAGGCTTTTTCTTACCAAAATGCCAGTGAAATTTTTCGTGAACACGCTGCACTTTCAGGTTTTGAAAATAACCCCCAACAAAGTCTGCGTGATTTTGACATCTCCGCATTCGCTAACATCAGTCAGCACGATTATGACCGACTACAACCCATTCAATGGCCGGTTAATCAAGCCTATCCGCAAGGCAGAGCACGTTTTTTTGAGGACGGACAATTTTTTACCCGATCCGGCAAGGCACAATTTATTGCCATAGAACCACGCTCCCCCGTCAATCTGCCGGATAAAGATTACCCGCTGATATTAAATACCGGCCGCTTGCGTGATCAATGGCATACCATGACCCGTACCGCCATTGCCGCCAAATTAAATCAACACAAACCCGAACCTTTTGTCGACGTGCATCCGCTCGATGCCCTGCACTACAAACTGCTGCCCAACACCTTGGCCGTCATCGAAAGCCGGTGGGGATCAATGATTGCGCGTGTGCAGATTACCGACAGCCAACAACAAGGCAACGTGTTTATACCCATGCACTGGACTGAACAATACGCCAGCCAAGGCCGTATGGGTGCATTAGTCAATCCCGTTGTTGACCCCATCTCCAAACAACCGGAAAGCAAACACACGCCCGTCAGCATTAAGACTTATCAACCGGTTTGGCAGGGCTTTATTTTGTCACGACGAGAATTGACTATTACCGAAGCTGACTATCGGGTCAAAATAAAAGGTGATCAGTTTTACCGTTATGAACTGGCAGGGAAAACCCTGCCTGAAGATTGGCACAACTGTGTCCAAAAAAACCTGGATAGCACAACTGTCACAAGTTCTCAGTGGCAAGAATACCAAGACGCCGGCAAAGGCAATTACCGGGCAGCACAAATTATCAATCATCAACTGGAAACCGTCATTTTTATCGCTGCCGATAACGACCTTCCAGAGCGTAACTGGTTAACCAGTCTGTTTGCAAAAACACAATTAGAGACACCGGAACGGATGGCGTTACTGACCGGTAGACGACCTTTGGGTGCGCCAGATGTCGGCACCATCGTCTGCGCCTGCTTTAACGTAGGCGAAAAAACCATACAAACAGCCATCAAGGAAAAAAGTCTAAAAACACATCAGCAAGTAGGTGTTTTTCTTAAGGCAGGCACCAACTGCGGATCGTGCATACCCGAGATTAAAGCATTGCTGTAAGTCAAAAATACCTTAAAAGATTGGGTAAGTTTAAACAAACGACAGGTTTGTTTCATAGGATTTTGAGCCGTAACAAAACATAAACTGTCGGCGTATTGACTTGCACCTCAGATGTTGCTGTATTATTCCATGAATACCTGAAATTATGGCTTATTTTGTAAGAAAACATACAGGAATATCAGACATTTTTATCTAATTTTACTTATTGTTTAATCGTCGTTTTTTGTATGTGTTCAGTGTGGCCGTTCTCCTTGTGAGTACCTATGGTAGATACTTCCCAAAAAAGCGCCTGTTTGACAGGTCTAAAATTGGGACGTCATAAAGTAGCCTAAAGCAGAGCCTTCTGTGGTTTTTAAAGAAATCCTATGAAACAATACTGTCGTTTGTTTAAATGTACCCTAACGTAACCGGCTGGCGATGGCAACCGAACGTCATTCTGCAATATTCATCGCCCCAAAGCGGCCTGTCGCGTCCGTCCGCTCTTGGCCGTCAGCTGACGTCCAGTTCCAACTAAGGAATGAGCATGAAATAAGTTGAGCATCTGTAGGGGCGGATTTATCCGCCCAAGGCGAATGAATTCGCCCCTACACGCATGATGCATTGGCCATTCTATTTCATGCACGTTCCTAAGCAGGCTGCATTATAAGTTTTTGGGCAATGTTTTAGTTCTTTAACTTTACCGCATTACAACGACTACTTGCTCAAGTTATTTCGTGCTCGTTCCTAAAAATCAACACACTCTCGGAGGGGCTTGCTTTTACTCCCGATTGTTAATGATTATTGCCATACAGAATATAAATGACCGAGATAATCACGGAGTCAGTCATCGGCTTATCGCTGTCGTTTTTGCTTTGCGTAAATCTCCATTTTTTTAGAGCTTTGGCCGCTGATTCATCCAGAATTTTATGACCGCTGCTGCGTAAAATTTCAACGCCTTTGCTGATCCCTTGTGCGGAGACTTTAATCCGGATTACCGCAGTGCCTTGATAGCCCAAAAATATAGCCATTTCCGGATATTCCGGACTCGGATTATGGCTATCGCTTATTGGGAAATTGTCTGTGGCTGAGGTACTGCCAGTCGGGGGCAGCATCATGGCAGAGGAAACCGTCTGCGCTGTTTGCTGTTCGGGTTGATATTTGACGCTTTTGCTAACCAATTTGGCAGGGCGAGATTTAATTAGTTGCTCAATATCACCTGTATCCGGCAATTTTTCTTTTGCAGCGGATGTTTTCTTGGGCTTTGTTTTGGGATTGGTTTTTGGCTGGGACGCAGGTTTTGGTTTCGGCGCAGGTTGAGACTTGGCAGATGGAGGCGCTACACTGGTTTTGAGGCCGTTTTTGCCGATCAAATTAACTTCCAGTTTAAAAGGGATCGGCATAATCTCTGCCTTGGGCAAATCCATAGACTGCCTTAACCAGGTCAGCAGCATGACATGCAACAAAAGCACCAATATGGCAAGCAGCATCAACAGGTAGGCAGACCGTTTTTTTGATGCTTTATTCGTCTGATGGACGGTTTCTTTAAAATTTTTTTTAAGCAAAATGATATAAAAATGTCTTATGAGCTTTATTAAAGACTGCAAACAACGGAGTCTTTATGTCCAATATGGCGATACCATACTTTCTAAATGAAGAAAGTATGGCATGACAGCCTATTCTCTCGTAGAGTTAAATGGTCATAAAACACTACGATAACGGGATATGTGCCATGACATCATTAAGGTGAATATATTTATCAGTGGGCTTGGTATTAGAACCGTTACAGGTCTGAGTAAATATTTGGCCATTGCAGTAACTTTTGTTACTGTTTAAATACTACTGCATAAATCTCAAGTATGCTATTTGATCCACAGATGTAACAAGTTTGAAAACAGTTTTTTTATACGTTACTGCCTGTTTATGTAACTAAATAATAATGAACTTGTTCTAGTTGTTCGTAAAAATAGGAAACTATTCAACCCCCAAGCATTCACTAATACACGAGCTGATCGCATTCGCTTAGTTAATAAACTGGTTATGCTACCTGGCGTCATGGTCTCTATGGAGGCTACTGGCGTTTATCATTTCGCACTTGGCAATAAGATATTGCTTAACCGTTTTAAGGCCGCTCAATCTGAAATTCCCGGTTTTGGTAAACAATAACCAAGCTGTCAGGACGGATTTCTTTGAGTAGCATGGCGTCTTTTATTTGCTGGCCGGATTTATACTTGACCATATCAATCATGACGAAGCAGTCTTCAGGATGCTCTGAATAGACAAATACATTTATAGTCAACTTCGGCACTGTCTGGCGAAATTCATAGGGTAGATCGCTTAAAAATGGGAGGCCTTTTTTTACGGGGATTGTTTCCGGCGGAATGGGTTCAAGGTCGGCAGGTGTCTCAGTTTCGATGGGCGCTAGTGCCTGTTCCGGTAGTATGGGTTTGTTGGTAATAGGCAGCGGCTTGGTAGTTTCAGTCGTCGGTTTTTTTGTGAGTGCTACTTTCCCCGGCTTTTGTGTATCAACCCATTCTGCAATCGAGGTTGTTTTGGTTTCCGTTTTTTGTACAGGTTTTTCCGGTTGAGTCACTTTATCCATCACAATCGAATTGTCCCTGGTTTTTTGTGCAGGCAGATCTTTTGAAACCGGTTGTGCGGTTAGGTCAGGCGCTGGTATCGAGTTATTTTGAATAAACCAAACAAGGCAGGCAATAAGCAACACATTGCCGGTAACCAGAAAAGCGTAAAATTTCGCTGTCTTGTGGCGGTTTTGTGGTGGTTGCTGGAGAAGGATTTTGTCCGTTACGGTTTCAGGCTGAACAGCTTGTCTTTCTTGTTCTGATTTACGTAGGGCATTTAGAATAAAAGACATAATTAATCGGTTATTTCCAAGTGATGCGAATCAAGGCTACTCGCCAACTTTTTAAGATGTGCCAAGGTCTGGTCTCCCACCTTACCGTCTTCCGGTAATTGATGCTGATGCTGAAAACGTATAACGCGAGCGACTAAATGATCATCATAAAAAAGTGGCAGTTCTATGGCTTCGGTTTTTCCGTCAACAGGAGTCAACAAATGACGCAACCATAGTACGTTATCCGATGACTGGCGTGGATATATCGGTTTAAAGTCTACCATTGATACAGGTTCCAGCATTAAATAATAACCGTCCCAGTGTTCCTGCACATCCGCTACCGGAAAACTCACTTTATCTTTAAAATGAATCATGGTTTGGTTTTGTCCAAATCCGGTGAGCAAAGCATGGCGCTTTTTTTTATCGGCTAAAGAGAACTCCAGAATAACCGGACGATTAAGTGACAGCATGTCTTTCCAAGTGGCTTTGCCAAACACGCAGCGTAATCCCGTAGTTTCAACATAGGCGCAATCAACCTGATTATTCTCAGGGATTGGCTTGCCCCAGAGTTTCAAGGTGCTGATTAATGCAGTGTTTAAGGAATGATCAGGGGTATTAATCCAGTCCTGAAGCGTTTGCAGGGTTGCAACCGGAGCGGTATTAATTTTTTTAACAGTAAACGGTTTTTGTGGGTCAGGCAAATTATCGGGTTCTATGATGTTGGTCTTTGTGGGGGTGGCTGGGTTGGATGTTGCCGGATTGATTTTGGTTTGATGAGTCGCGTTCGGCCAAGCCTTTAAAAAATAGAGACCCGTGGCAATGCACCCTAAAAGCAGCAGCGTTAAAAAGGCCGTTGGATAAGACGTTTTTTGATTGGACTCTCCCAGCGTTTCTTTGGCAGCACGGTTAACGATTGTCGGCGTAACAACATACGTGTCGGTTGAGTAAGCACCCAGCAAGGCGCGATCACAGAGGATATTAATGACTCTGGGAATACCTGAAGACAGTTTGTAAATTTTGCGTATGGCGCTGTCTTTAAAAATATCCGGATGACCGTTGCTCACTATCAATCGATGGCGGATATACGCGCGGGTTTCTTCCAGTGATAAAGGCAGTAAGTGATAGCGTGCAGTAATGCGTTGATTTAACTGACGCAAATCTTGTCTTTTCAGTAAATCCTTCAATTCAGGTTGACCGACCAGAATAATCCGCAATAATTTTGTTTTACTGGTTTCCAGGTTGGTCAGCAGACGGATTTGTTCCAGCACGTCCATGCTCAAATTCTGCGCTTCATCAATCAGTAAAACTGTCCGTCTGCCGTTGGCATGGGCGGTGAGTAAATACTGGTTTAAAAGATCAATCAGGTTTTTTAACGTGTGTTGATTTTTGTTATAGATAATCCCCAGTTCATCACAAATAGTCGCCAATAACTCGATGGCATTAAGTTTGGAATTTAATATCAGGGCAAGATCTATATTTTGGGGTAGTTGCTGTAAAAGGCAGTGGCAAAGAGTGGTTTTTCCGGTACCCACTTCGCCTGTTAAAGCAACAAAGCCGCCACCAAAATCCATACCGTAAAGAAGATGAGCCAAACCCTCCTGATGGCGCGGGCTCATATAAATAAAGTGCGGATCGGGCGATATAGAAAACGGCAATTCGCTAAAATGAAAGTAGTGGTTATACAAGGTATTGAATTTTTTCAGTAAAGCTAAAGATTTATTATTGTAACCTACAACTGAAAAATCAAGACCTTAAATGTTGGGGGCTTGTCGGCTTAAGATAAGCCGGTGGGCCTGTGCTGATTTTTTGTCGGGTTATTTTAAACAATGAAAGCCCCGATTTTTTAATCTGATAAGGTATTATGATTGATGGTGGTGCTGAATCGCGGTTTTTTACCGTCTGGCGTAGGCCGGAATAAGGCTTTTCGAGCGCAAGCGAGAATAAGCGTTTCCGGCATTCTGTACGATATGCCGGAAACGCAACCACGCGCTACGCTTGGGTGGCCTTATTCCGGCCTACGCCTGATATTAATGATGATGGTGATGGTGCTGAACCGGCGGTTTTT
>CAIUYS010000260.1 GCA_903903365.1 uncultured Methylococcaceae bacterium | reverse complement strand
TTTACCAACATGTCCGCCGCCCGCAATAATAATCCGTTTTAATGGCGCCTCTAATTTATCCAATTCCTTCAACACCCGCTGTACCTCATCGCGGGGCGCCACAAAAAATACTTCATCACCGGTTTCGATGCTGATGTCTCCCGTCACACAAGTTGGCTTGCCCTGTCTAAAAATAGCCACAACACGGGTCTTGCCATCAGACAAACGCTCTCTCAACGTTTTAATTTTTTTACCCGTTAAAAAACCATCTGCCACGACTTTAACTGAAAATAACCGTACCAGGCCACCGGCAAAATCGGAAATATGTAACACCCCGGGGAATTCAATTAAATTACGAATAGACTCCATAACAATCTGTTCAGGACTGATAACAATATCAACGGGAATACCCGTCGGGCCAAATAATTTCGGATTATTCAGATAATCGATGGCTCGCACCCGTGCAATTGTTTTCGGACGCTTATGTAAGGCATTAATAATAAGACAGGCCAACATGTTGGTCTCATCACTATCGGTTACTGCGATGACTATGTCAGTGGAGTCAATTCCAGCCTGCGCCAAAACACTCGGATGCGCCGCATTACCAACCACAGTAGCAATATCGAAACGGTCTTTTAAAGCATCCAGAAGCTCCTGCCTGAAATCAATAACGACAATATCGTTTTCTTCGCTCGCAAACGCTTCAGCAACAGACGAACCGGTTACACCGGCTCCAAGAATAAGTATTTTCATTAATAATATACCGAATTAAACAACAATCACATTAGCCACAATGCTGACACCAAACTGCTAATAGTACCTGAATAACGGTTTATTGACACTTATCAGCCATTGAATCAGTAACAAATAGCCTAAATAATGTCATAACATCGACTATTTACTTAGAAAATATCAAGAAATAATATAAAATTTCAATAAGTTAAAAAGACCCTACGCAATTTCGTTATTTTTCATATAAAAACTAAATATCCAGCACTTTGGACAACAAATGCCTAAGCGGTTAAATCACACTCAAGAAAAAAAGCTAACGCCGCTTTTTAAAAACAACTGCCATAATCCAGTAACAACTCCTCACACCCGAAAAAAATGCGTGGATAGTCTATCCGTATCACCAGCTTCAAGCCGTATTCAAAAAACACGGCCAACGTTAACAACCGGGCACACGCCATTCCGGCACGTAACGACGTGTTTGCTGAACAGCGCCAAATAGCCGTTGTCCACCAGACAATCGGCAGCAATAACATCAAATGCACGTCATCCCAACTGGATACCGTCAACATGCCGATTTTTGCCAGCGTATCCGCACAGTATAAACCGGCATTTAAAATGAGAAAAAAAGGCCAGAATACCCACTTAAGTGACACACGACCACACCAAGCAGCAAACAAATAGTTATCAAGCGCGAGATTGTGCAAATTTTCACCACTCGTTGGCGAACTTATAAACAAAACAACGCCTAGCGCCATAACAATAATCAGCAACTCCAGCGGACTTGCTAAATTAATCTGGGCAAAAAATAAGGGCAAAGAATAAATAAACATAAGAAAAAGTCTGTGTTAAAAAAACAAGAAAGGAAAAATTAATCTTTCCGGTATCTAATTTATATCGGAAAAAGAACACGTAGATCTTTGAAAAGAAGTGATTTTCTGATGACTAAAAGCGGAGTTATCCGGGGGGCACAAAACCCCGACCTCACCAACCGCACACCGGCACCCAAGCATTGCTTGGGTGCCGGACTATTCTTTCACTCGGCAGGGGTGACGTGGTGCTGACTGTGGCTTGGAGCTACCAGACTGCCGTGCTCACTCATTTGAGCATCAAACCATTCATGAAGGGCCTGTACATACTGCGGATATTCAGTTGAATAATGAATCTGCGCACCGTTTGGCAAAGCTTTATATTCATATTTAATGTCATACATTTCTGCCTTCTTCAACTGAGCAAGGCCGGGCATGGCTGCACCGTGTATCTTTTCGGTCACAGAAAAATCCCCTTTTCTGAAATCAATGGCCATTTTAATCAAGCTTGCCTGAACCAATTTTATCTGCCTGATATTGTCTGCGGATTTGGCGATAACATGCTGAACCCCGCCATGAACCGATCTGGTAAATGTCATCTGGGTTTGATCCAAATCATAAGGCACTAATTGTTGCGTGCGCTGTTGCACCTCATCAAACTGTTTCGGGCTTGCTTTTTCAAGTGCTAATACGTGAAGAGAAAAAAGTAAAAGCCCTGCTCCGAGTAAAGTGATAGTTTTCATAATAAAATTCCTCGCTGCATTAAGAGAGATAATATATAGGTATTGTTACTTTTAAATCTTGTCATTACAATCTTACTGTAATCAATGGGGTTAAATAAATCAATACGCGCACAAAAACGTTAATCTAAAAAGTCTGTTACTCTGTGCCAATTCACCCTAAAATACGTTTATCTTAAATGCTCCGCTACGATTATCCGCACACCCAAAATACAACTTGAGAGAGATAATGAGCTAACAAACCTAACTCAATGAGAGAAAAAAAAAGGCAATATCAGAACAACAACGACAAAAAAATTGGCTAAGCAAAAACAAAAAAGAAACGTAGGTATTAAAAAAATAACCCCGTCAATGACAAAAGCCAAACCTTACGCCAATTACCCCATTCATGAATGTTTAATCCCCGACAATTTATTTACTTCAGGCCTTGGTGAGTTGGTAGTAACAAGGCGTATCCCCGGCGGGGATATTGCCATGAGTGCATTTGTTATCGATGTCTTTTGTCTGGGTGTCAAAGACTCGATGTTTATGGTCATGCAGGAATACGAATATGAGCAAAAAATAAAGCAGAGGATGGCAGGGCAGGTGACCGGACAATTGAAAAATTGAATCAAGCCAGTGCCAAAAAGCTACTGGATGGTTTGATTAGTTTTGCTAAAGAATTAGGCTTTACGCCACATCCTGATTATAAAAATGCCTACGAACTCTTTGGCGATATTGAGGCCAGCTCAAGCCCGGTAAAATACACTTATTGTAGAGATGGCAGGCCTTTTTATATGAATGGCCCTTATGAATCGGCAAATAACATTCTGCGAATTTTAAAGACCTTGACTAAAATTTGTGGTGCTGGCGGCTTTGATAACCTGCATAAACTGGATGACGGTATGGACGATGAGTTTATGTGGTTTCACTTTTTATTATAAACTTGGTAGCCTTTAGAGCTTAGACCGCCTGATAAATCCTTTTATTATCCGCTAGTTAATTGATTTAAAACCTGTTAATGATGGTGTTTAACCTATATAATAAGCGGCTAAATTATTCCGGTTAGTGAGAACACAGTGGATATTAAAGAATATATGCAAGGCCTTGGCCTGCAAGCCAGAAAGGCCGGAAGGGAAATCAGCCGGGCTGAATCGGGCAAAAAAAACCAGGCTTTGTTAAAAATTGCCGAAATTATTGAGAGCAGCCAAGAGCTGCTAATCAACGAAAACCAAAAAGATTTGGCGGCCGGTAAGCAAAATGGCCTGGATGCGGCGTTACTGGACAGACTCGCCTTAACGCCTGCAAGTATTCAGGCGATGGTTGAAGGTTTAAAGCAAGTTGCCGCTTTACCGGATCCCGTGGGTGAAATCAGTGAGTTAAGTTACCGACCCAGCGGCATACAAGTTGGACAAATGCGTGTTCCTTTGGGTGTGATTGGCATTATTTATGAGTCCCGCCCGAATGTCACTGTTGATGCAGCGGCTTTATGCCTTAAATCCGGTAATGCCTGTATTTTACGCGGTGGTTCTGAAGCCATGCATTCCAATCAAGCCATTGCCGCCTGTATTGCCAAAGGTCTTGAGGCTGCCGGTTTACCTGCACAAGCAGTACAAGTTGTAGCCACCGCCGATCGCGCTGCGGTTGGTGAATTGATCACCATGAAGAACTATGTTGATGTTATCGTGCCACGCGGCGGTAAAAGCCTGACAGAACGTATTTCCCAAGACGCAACCATTCCGGTAATTAAACATCTGGATGGTATTTGCCATGTTTATATTGATGATAAAGCCGATATTGCTAAAGCCGTCAAGATTGCTGACAATGCCAAAACCCATCGTTATGGCGTGTGCAATGCCATGGAAACGTTGCTGGTTGCCGAAGCTATTGCGGCTAAAGTATTACCGCTGTTGGCAGAAATCTATCTTGAAAAAGAGGTTGAATTACGCGGCTGCCTTAAAACCTGCTCTATGATTCCAAAATGCTCAAGAGCCACTGAAGAAGACTGGAACACAGAATATCTGGCCCCCATTTTATCAATAAAGATTGTTCATGATATGGATGAAGCGATGGAGCATATTAACAAATACAGCTCCAGCCATACCGAAGCGATTGTCACCGAAGATTACACACGGGCAAGACGCTTTCTGAGGGAAATTGACTCCAGTTCGGTCATGGTTAATGCCTCGACCCGTTTTGCTGATGGCTTTGAATACGGCTTGGGTGCCGAGATTGGTATTAGTACCGATAAACTCCATGCACGTGGCCCCGTCGGTTTAAAAGGACTGACATCATTGAAGTACATTGTTTTGGGTGATGGCCATATCAGGCAATAAATGATCGGTATTTTT
>CAIUYS010000259.1 GCA_903903365.1 uncultured Methylococcaceae bacterium | reverse complement strand
TTTTTGTTACAGCTATCGACACCCGGCCTTTAGCGGCCGATCCTGCCGTGGTTATAAGAGCGCGTTCAAACGATTTTAATAATGGTTTGGCGGTTATTGCCAAGCTGACTGAGGGTAAAACTTACGTTTGTAAAGCGCCAGGCGCAGATATTGCCGTTAGTAATGTAGCGACAGTCGCCGAGTTTTCAGGCCCGCATCCGGCCGGTTTACCTAGTACCCATATTCATTTTATGGATGCCGTTAATATCACTAAATCTGTGTGGCACCTGGATTATCAGGCAGTTATGGCAATGGGTGCATTATTTACAACCGGTCGATTAAATGTTGAAAGAGTCATTTCTTTAGCGGGCCCTACCGTAAAAAATCCACGCTTAATTCGCACGCGTGTGGGTGCTAATACCGATGATTTGGTTGCCGGTGAATTGTTGGATGACATTGAAAGTCGGGTTATTTCCGGTTCTGTCTTGTACGGACATACGGCACATGATTGGGCAGCGTATTTAGGTTGTTACAGCAACCAGGTTTCTGCCTTGCAAGAAGGTCGTGCCCGTGAATTGTTTGGCTGGATTGTGGCTGGTAAAGATAAATATTCCGCATTGAATGTTTACACCTCCAGTGTTGATCGTAAAAACAATCGTCTTTTTCCATTAACTACGGATAAAAACGGCAGTAACAGGGCGATTGTGCCTGTTGGCGTTTTTGAAGCCGTTATGCCTATGGATATTTTGGCAACACCGCTACTGAAAGCATTGATAATCGGTGATTCAGACCAGGCGCAGTTGTTGGGTTGTTTGGAACTTGATGAAGAAGATGTCTCCTTATTTACATTTGTGGATCCAGGTAAACATGACTTCGGTCCTGTACTGAGAGCGAATTTAACTAAAATCGAGAAGGAAGGATAATGTCGGCTAGAGAAATTTTAGATAGCATAGAGCCGCATTTTACAAAAGGTGGTCGGTTTGCCAAGTATTACGGTCTCTATGAGATGGTGGATACTTTCATATATACGCCCGCTGATGTAACTCGCGGCACAACTCATGTTCGTGACGGTAATGACCTGAAACGGACGATGACTTTTGTAGTGATAGCAACGCTGTTTTGTGTATTGATGGCGATGTATAACACCGGTTACCAGGCCAATTTGGCAATGGGCACCATGGGTCTTGAGAAAATAGATAACTGGCGCAGTATCCCGATGATGCTGTTCGGCTATAGCACCATGAATCCGTTTTCCAACCTGGCTCATGGCGCTTTATACTTTTTACCTATTTATATCACTACCTTGGCTATCGGTGGTATTTGGGAAGTATTGTTTGCCACCGTTCGCGGCCATGAAGTCAATGAAGGCTTTTTGGTTTCGTCCATGTTGTACGCCTTGATTATGCCGCCTGACATGCCTTTATGGCAGGTCGCTTTGGGTATTTCTTTCGGTATCGTCATCGGTAAAGAAGTATTTGGTGGTACCGGTAAAAACTTTTTAAATCCTGCCTTGACCGGTCGGGCATTTTTATATTTTGCTTATCCTGCATCAATGACCGGAGACTCGGTTTGGGTCGCGGTTGATGGCTATACCCGGGCAACGCCATTGGGTTTGGCTGCAAACGGTGGTCTTGACGCTGTTTATGCGGCTGATTATAGCTGGATGCAAACGTTTTTTGGTTTTGAACCCGGTTGTTTGGGTGAAACATCAACGTTGGCGATTTTGATTGGCGCCGCATTCCTGTTGTATACCCGTGTTGCGTCGTATCGCATTATGGGTGGTGTATTTGCAGGTATGGTCGCTATTGCTACGCTGTTTAACGTGATTGGCAGTGATACCAACCCGATGTTTGCTTTTCCATGGTATTGGCATTTAACCGTCGGCGGTTTTGCTTTTGGTATGGTTTATATGGCAACCGATCCTGTGAGTGCGGCAATGACTAATAAAGGTCGTTGGGTATTCGGGGCATTGGTCGGTGGTATGACCGTCTTAATCCGGGTGGTTAATCCTGCGTTTCCGGAAGGTATTATGCTGGCCATTCTATTTTCAAACATGTTTGCGCCGACGATTGATTATTTCGTCATTCAGGCCAATATTAGAAGAAGGATGAAACGTCATGCCTAATAATAAAAAGTCTTGTGAACACATGGAAAAATTGTGTACTGCACTCAATAATAATGCCTACTACCAGAAATTTGACGCTTATAAAAACAAAGTTCTGGCCTTAGGTAACGACAGTCTGGAAAAGACGATTGCCATTGCGGTTGCGCTATGTCTGGTTTGTGCGGTTTTGGTTTCATTTGCTGCGGTTGCTTTAAAGCCGTTGCAAATTGACAACAAAGCAGCGGATATGAAGAAGAATATTCTTGATGTGGCAGGTTTATTGGAAGAGGGCGCTGATATCAACGCGGCATTTTCTGAAAAAATCGAAGCCAAGATTGTTGATCTGGAAACAGGTGATTATGTTGAAAATGTTGATGCAGATGAATTTGATCAACGTAAAGCAGCAAAAGATCCTGCGCAAAGCGTCGCTATTCCAAAAGATAAAGATATTGCCCATATCCGGGTAAAAGCCAAATACGCCAAAGTCTTTTTGGTTAAAGAAGCCGGTGTAACCAAATCCATCATTCTGCCTATGCATGGTTATGGCTTATGGTCTACCTTATATGGTTTTCTGTCTTTGGATGCTGATGGACAAACCGTGCAAAGTATCAATTTCTATGACCAAGCGGAAACGCCTGGACTGGGTGGTGAAGTTGTTAATCCTAACTGGCGTGCTTTGTGGAAAGGCAAGAAAGTGTATGCCGAAACAGATCAACCGTCTTTAGAAAAAGGGCTGATTACTGAAGCGGATATTGGCGAACCGGCGTTAAGCTTGATTAAAGGCGTGGTAGACAACACCAAGCCAGGTTCTCAATATCAGGTTGATGGTCTTGCGGGCGCAACCTTAACCAGTACCGGTGTGACTAATTTGGTCAGATATTGGATGAGCAATGAAGGTTTTGCACCGTATTTGAAAAAAGTAAGAACGGTTAAAGAGGTTAAATCATGAGCGCAATTTTAAATGATGAAACAAAAAAAGTATTAACGGCTCCGCTGGTTAATGACAATCCTATTACTTTGCAGGTTCTGGGTATTTGTTCAGCGTTGGCGGTTACTTCACAAATGTCAACCTCGCTGATTATGGCGCTGGCCTTGACGTTGGTAACGGCCTTTTCAAGTGCGGCGATTAGTGCGATTAGAAACCATATTCCAAGCAGTATCCGGATTATTGTGCAAATGACCATTATTGCTTCCTTGGTTATTGTGGTTGATCAAATACTCAAAGCCTTTGCTTACGATGTCAGCAAGCAATTATCAGTATTTGTGGGTTTGATTATTACCAACTGTATCGTTATGGGTCGTGCTGAAGGTTATGCGATGAAAAATCCGCCTTTGGAAAGTTTCATGGACGGTATCGGTAACGGTTTGGGTTATAGCTTGATATTGATTATCGTCGCGTTTTTTAGAGAGACTTTAGGTTCAGGTAAATTACTGGGTATCGAAGTTTTTAAATTGACTAAAGACGGCGGTTGGTATGATCCCAATGGCTTGATGTTATTGCCACCCAGTGCTTTCTTTATTATTGGTTTGATTATCTGGGCGGTACGTCAATGGAAACCCGGTCAAGCTGAAAAAGTAGAATTCAAGATTATGTCGATTGCGCACGGTGAAGGAGGGCATCACTAATGGAAGCTTATATTAGTTTATTTGTAAAGGCTGTCTTTATTGAAAACCTGGCACTGTCCTTCTTTTTGGGGATGTGTACCTTTATTGCGGTTTCCAAGAAAATATCGACCGCGATGGGCTTGGGTATTGCCGTTATGGTGGTGCAGGCGATTACTGTTCCTGCCAATAACGTGGTTTATCATGCCTTGTTAAAAGAAGATGCTTTATCCTGGATGGGTATAACAGGCGTTGATTTAAGCTTTTTGGCATTATTAAGCTGTATCGGAATGATTGCCGCTTTGGTACAAATTCTGGAAATGATTTTGGATAAATTCTTTCCGGCATTGTATTTTGCCTTGGGTGTGTTTCTGCCTTTAATCACGGTAAACTGCGCTATTCTTGGCGGTAGTTTATTTATGATTGAGCGTGATTATAATTTTGGTGAAAGTGTCACCTACGGTGTGGGCAGTGGTTTGGGCTGGGCATTGGCTATTACGGTTATGGCCGGTGTGCGCGAAAAACTTAAATACAGTGATATTCCTGCCGGTTTGCAAGGTCTGGGTATTACTTTTATTACTGCGGGTCTGATGTCACTTGGCTTCATGGCTTTCTCCGGAATCCAACTTTAAGAAGGTAGTGTCATGCTGGAAATTCTATTAGGGATCATTATTTTTACGGCTTTTGTTATAGCACTGGTATTTGTTATTATCGGCGCTAAAAGCAAATTGGTCGCAGAAGGAGATGTTGAGATCCTGATTAATAATGAAAAGAAAATTCATGTGCCGGTCGGGTCAAAACTGTTAACCGCGTTGGCTGATAATGGTTTGTTTGTATCCTCAGCCTGCGGTGGCGGCGGTACCTGCGCTCAGTGCAAAGTGGTTGTACATTCAGGCGGCGGTGAAATTCTGCCGACTGAACTGACGCATATTACCAAGCGCGAAGCGGCTCACGGCGAACGTCTTTCATGCCAAGTCTCGGTAAAACACGACATGAGCATTGAAGTTGAAGATGAAGTCTTTGGCGTAAAAAAATGGGAATGTACTGTTAAGTCCAACAATAACGTGGCTACCTTTATTAAGGAACTGGTACTTCAGCTGCCTGAAGGCGAAGAAATCAATTATAAGGCCGGTGGTTATATTCAAATTGAATGTCCTCCACACATTGCCAAATACAGCGATTTTAAAGTTGAAGAACGATTCCGTGAAGATTGGGATAAATTCAATCTATGGCGTTTTGTTTCTGATGTAAAAGAACCGGCCTTGCGTGCTTATTCAATGGCCAGTTATCCTGAAGAAAAAGAAATCATGCTCAACGTGCGTATCGCGACACCGCCTCCCGGTGCTCCCGATAGCGTACCGCCAGGCATCATGTCGTCTTATATCTTTGATTTAAAACCCGGCGATAAATGTATTATTTCAGGGCCTTATGGCGAGTTTTACGCCAGAGATACTGAAGCGGAAATGGTCTTTGTGGGCGGTGGTGCCGGTATGGCACCGATGCGTTCACATATTTTTGATCTGTTACGCAGAATCAAATCCAACCGTAAAATCACTTTCTGGTATGGCGCTCGTAGTAAACGCGAAATGTTCTATGTAGAAGATTTTGATATGCTGGCCAAAGAAAATGATAATTTTGAATGGCATGTGGCGTTATCTGATCCCTTACCGGATGATAACTGGGACGGTTATAAAGGCTTTATTCATAATGTACTTTTTGAAGAGTTTATTAAAAACCATCCTGCACCGGAAGATTGTGAGTTCTACATGTGTGGGCCTCCAATCATGAATACATCCGTTATCAATATGTTGATTGATAACGGTGTAGAGCCTGAAAACATCATGTTGGATGACTTTGGTGGTTAACTAATATCGTAACTCTCTTTCTTGAATTCTGTTGGTTTTGAGGGAGGCTAAACGGCATTAATATAACGAGGATTAGCTGGTCTAATCCTCGTTTTTTAGTTATAGGCGGGTTGTAAAAAAGCCTGTACTTGCGTTTTTAATGATTAAAAGCGAACAGGTTTTGATGTTAATATTACGTCAACCTTCGCGTACTTTACGAGGTAGTATCATGACTTATTTTTTAGTAACTTTTGTAGTAATGCTGGTGGTAATTACCATCATGGCAATCGGCGTTATTTTTGGCAGACGCGCCATTAAAGGTTCATGTGGTGGCGGCATGAGCAAGGCCGAATGTGTTTGCGTAGAAAAATGCGATAAAAGAAAGAAAATGGATGCAGAAGCGCATTTAACTCAGGGATAATTTTTTAAGTAAACTACACTTGTTGTTTTACATCGAGGAATTCATCATGCTGGCAAAAATTACGGTAGCAGATTACATGGCTAAACGGTTAGTCACTTTAACCCAAGACACGAATGTGATTGATGCGATCAAAAAATTATTGGATCATAAAATTACGTGCGCTCCGGTTATTGACTCCAAAGGTCAGTTGGTCGGCATGTTTTCCGAAAAAGACGGCATGAGGGTTTTTTTGGAAAGCGTTTACAACCAAGGTATGAGCGGAAAAGTGGGCGACTATATGAGCACGGAAACGATCAGTGTCGATGCCAAGTCCAGTATCGTGGATTTAGCTGAAAAGTTTCAGAAGTCTTCGGTCAGAAGCTTTCCGGTATTTGAAGGCAGTGAATTTGTCGGCGTTATTAGTCGTGTCGATGTCTTAAGAGCCTTGGTTGCCATTTAACAAAATGCCCGAACGCAACCTTAATACGCAAACCTTTTATTGGCACGATTACGAAACCTTTGGCATTGATCCACGGCGCGACCGGGCAGTACAATTTGCCGGACTGCGAACCGATGCCGATTTTAATATTATCGAAGAGCCGTTGGTTATTTATTGCAACCCAACGCCGGATTGCCTGCCTCAACCGGATGCCTGCCTAATTACCGGCATTACTCCGCAACTTGCCCGGCAAAAAGGCGTTTGCGAAGCCGACTTTATCAGCCAAATACATCAACAGCTCGCCCAACCCAACACCTGTACCTTGGGCTATAATAATCTTCGTTTTGATGATGAAGTAACCCGCAACTCGCTATATCGTAATTTTTATGATCCCTACGCCCGAGAATGGCAAAACGGCAATTCCCGTTGGGATATTATTGATGTCGTTAGAGCGGCAAGAGCGCTACGGCCTGAAGGTATAAATTGGCCGGTTAATGGTGACGGCAGACCCAGTTTGCGACTGGATCAATTAACCATCGCCAATGGTATCGCCCATGAAGCAGCGCACGATGCGCTATCCGATGTTTATGCGACCATAGGCATGGCCAAATTAGTCAAACAGGCACAGCCAAAACTGTATCAATTTCTGTTGCAACATCGCGGCAAAGCCAAGGTGTTGGAGTTACTCCAGTTAGGCAGTTTTAAACCGGTTGTGCATATATCCGGTAAATATAGCGTAGCCACTAACAACCTAGCTATTGTATTACCGCTCTGCAAACATCCGACCAACACCAATGGCATCATTGTTTACGATTTGTCCATTGATCCGGAACCCCTGCTGACCTTATCAATAGAAGACATTCAACAACGACTTTTTACCGCGACCGACGACTTGCCCGAAGGGGTCGCCAGAATACCGTTAAAAACCGTGCATATTAACAAATGTCCGGTAGTGGCACCGATGTCTGTTATCAAACCGGAGGATGCACAACGACTGGCGATTGATATGGCCTTGTGCCTGACTCATATTGACAAGATTAAAACCGCCACCGGCCTGGCTGAAAAATTAGCCGCCGTGTTTAGTGGCCATGCCTACGCCGATCAGGATGCTGATCCGGACCTGTCCATCTACAGCGGTGGATTTTTCTCTGAAGCCGACCGGCAGAAAATGGTAAAAATCAGAGTGATGTCGCCAGAACAATTAGCAAAAGCAGAACTTGGTTTTAACGATCCCCGCCTGCCGGAAATGCTGTTTAGATACCGGGCCCGAAATTACCCCGAAACACTCAATATTGACGAACAGTTGAGATGGAAAGAATTTTGTCAGAATCGCTTAACCGGCCGTCAAACAGGTGCCAGCATAACACTGGATGCTTACCTTGCACGACTGGACGAGTTGCGAAACAGCAACGATAGTAATAAGGATATCATCAACGCACTGGACGCTTATGCACAAGATTTGTGTAAAGACATGTAGATACTCTGTTCAAAGTCAAAGGTATTTTCGTTTATTTTTAACTATACGGCCGAGGCCGGAATTTTATAGAAACGTGTGTTATCGAAAGGCTCGTTATTTTTCAACATCCCGTGAATAGCATGAATTAATTTTCGCATGATGGCACAGACAGCCTGTAACGGTTTTTTGCCATTAGCTACGAGATGTTGGAAATAAGCCTTTACGTGTGGGTCATGTTGTTTAGCGCTTAAGGCCGGCATATAAAGGGCTGCGCGAATATTTCGGTTGCCGGCTTTAGATATACGCGACTTCTTATGAACGCTTTTTCCAGAATCAAAAGCATTGGGATCTAGTCCTGCAAACTTGACCCATTCTCGATGAGTAAGGTCAGGTGGTAATAATAACAGTTCACCCATAAGCGAAATGGCACTGGTTTGGGCAATGCCTTTGATGCTGATTAATAACGTCAGTGTCCGTTCGAGTATAGGGTGCTTAGCGATCAAAAGTAGCGCCTCTGTCGTTAAGCGGTCAATACGTTTTTGTAATTGGGTAATGGCTAATTTCGCATCACGTAATACTGCTTTGGGTGTTTCTTGAGTCGCTGTTAGCGCATGTAGATGATTCTTGGCAGCCGCTTTCTGAGTGGTTAAGGCCGTAATTCGGCGAGAAAAACAGCGAACAGCAATGGTCTCGTTGCTGGGTCGAGTCCAGGCAACAAAATCATGCGTGCGGCGTATTCAGCTAAAGTATTGGCATCGACCGCATCTGTTTTGCTGTTTTTCATTAATACTTTGGCAAAATTATGAGACGATTTTGGATTAATGACCATGACCAATACACCGGCATCATGCAGAGCGACAGCTAAATCGAAATGATAAACGCCAGTAGCCTCCATACAGACGATGACGCCAGGTAGCTTAACCAGTTTATTAACTAAGCGAGTGCGATCAGCCCGTGTATTAGTGAATGTTTGGGGGTTTAATAGTTTGCTATTTTTACGAACAACTAGAACAAGTTCCTCTGCGCCGACATCAATACCGGCTTGGTGGATTGGATTAACTTCTGAGTCATTCGTTTTAAGTTCGATATTGATCATATTATTTTGTTAATAAAGGATAAAGAAAGTAGACTATTTATTGGTTCCCGACCCTGCACATGCACCTACCTTCCTTGTGTATGCAGGCTCTAAGCCTCGGATACTCCACGGTATGGGTGAATAGGGCGGGGGCCAATCTACGAAACAGGCTCTGATTATATTAATAACCAGTCCTAAGGTCGGGACGGCCTCCCAATAAACGGTTAAAGCTTACTTGATCTTTTAGTAATATTTTATTAATTTTGATCATACAAGGTCGGGTTAGCGATAGCGTAACCCGACAATTTTGGCTAACCCAACCCATAAATAATCATGCATTATCCCCGTGTTTATAGAGAAGGTGGCAGCTATTTTTTTGCGGTTTCCCAAGCTCTAGCTTGGGAAACCGGTTTTGGAAGTTCTAGCTTCCCGATACTGTCACCAAAAAATGTGAACAAGGATCCTATCAGTCATGATAGCTGCTAGGATGTATGGGGCTCTCCAACGTGATAAAGTTAAACAGGAAGCTAGAGCTTCCTGGGCCGGATTCCCAAGCTGGAGCTTGGGAAACAGCAAACAGCAAACAGCAAAAGCTGGAGTACCTGAAACAGCAGAATTGAAAACCAACAAAGGCTCAGTTTTTTCTTCGTGTCCTTCGTGTCTTTGTGGTGATATTCTTTTAATATTTCCATCAA
>CAIUYS010000258.1 GCA_903903365.1 uncultured Methylococcaceae bacterium | reverse complement strand
TGTTGTTGTTGCTGCTGCTGTCGCGCAGCTTCCTGTTGCTGCATTTGCTGGGCTTCTTGTTGCGCACGCTCGGCTTGCTGCGATTGCCGGTCTACTTGTTGTTGAGTTTGGATTTGCTGCTGACGCACCGCTTCCTGTTGCTGCATTTGCTGGGCTTCTTGTTGCGCACGTTCGGCTTGTTGGGACTGAATGTCTACTTGTTGTTGAGTTTGGATTTGCTGTTGTCGCGCGGCCTCCTGTTGCTGCATTTGCTGCGCTTCTTGTTTTGCACGTTCGGCTTGTTGCGATTGCATGTCTACTTGTTGTTGAGTTTGGATTTGCTGCTGACGAGCATCTTCCTGTTGCTGCATTTGCTGCGCCTCTTGTTGCGCACGTTCGGCTTGTTGCGATTGCCTATCTGTTTGCTGTTGATTCTGGATTTGTTGCTGACCGGCGGCTTCGGTTTGCTGAATTTGCTGCACGGGCTCTACCGGACGATCAACCTGTTGCAGTTGCGTGTCTATTTGCTGTTGGTTTTGAATTGGTTGCTGATGCACAGCTTCGGGTTGCTTTATTTGCTGAACGGGCTCTACCGAGCGCTCAACCTGTTGGGGCTGCGTACCTATTTCTTGTTGTTGCTGTTTATTTTGACTGCGAGCCAGTTCCTGTTGCAACCGGTCTATTTTCTGTTGGCGCTGCATGCTTTCCATCTGCTGTTGATCCACTGCCGGAGCTTGAGATGGCACGCTGTCAGATTGCTTAACGGCTCCTGAAGGTGGCGGCTCATTTTGTAAAAACGGCTTGGCAGGCGCCTCAGTCAAAACAGGTTGTTGCCCTGTTACCGGTATTGAAACAGAAGCGCCTTCATTTTGTGGTAAAACAGGCACTTGATCGACTACCGGCACTTGAAATGGCAGGTTATCAGATTGCTTAACCCACTCTGAAGGCTTTAGGTCATTTTGCAAAGGCGCTTTGACGGGCGTATCAGTCAAAACAGGTGGCTGCCCTGTTAACGATATTGGCTCAGAAGCTCCGTCAATTTGAGATGGAACTGGGGCAATCGGTTGCAGGGTAACAGAAGACTGCGGAATGGTCTGTTGAGCGGGTGCCAGCGTTTCTTGATGACTGCCAGCGTTAAGCGCTTTGTGTGGCATATCAGGATCAAGACTCAGCAAGGGGGCTTTAGGTATTAGAGGTTCCGGCAACGCTTGTCCAACGGGCTCAATTAATACTTGACTGGGTCGCTCCGGCATTGCGTAAGGCGCTTGAACAGGCGCAGGCGCTCCAACCAGACGTCCAGGCACTCTGGGTTCGTGCTCACCGGCTTGCCCTGAATTAGCCAAAGGCAACTCGGTTCGGGTGCCATCCGGATTTTTTCCATCCAGCCGCCTTGCCAGTTCCTCATTATGGTGAATTTCATCAGGCGTAGGCGCCGCCATTGGCAACCGGATAATATCAGGTTGCCCCTCATGAAGCTCTGCGGTATTGATATCCAATCGGTCGTGTACTTTTGGCACGACAGCTTCCAGCGGTCTTCGAGTGACTTCTTCGATTTGTTTTACCGACACGCCTTGATTAACAATCGTGTTGTTAATCATGGTGATATTATTATTATAGTTGGTTACATTAATAATCTGCCGATTCTGGCTCGGTGGATTTATATGCCGGTTAATGTGCCTGTTGGGCAGATCATATTCGTGCACGGCCACCCAGGAATCCCACCTTATATCACGGTCATAATTAAAATAACTGATATTCAAACCGACGCCGGGTTGCCACACAACATTAGGCGGCATAGGTGTCCAAGCCGCATAACCACCGCCCGAGCGCCAAAATACCCAAGCCGGTGCCCAAGTTCGTCCCGGTACCCAAACCCAGCCATACCAGTTATCCCAAGCCCAGCGTCCATAATGAAAAGGTGCCCAACCCCAAGGCTCATAGGAAACCCAAAGCCAGCCATAATCATCCGTATGCGCCCAGTATCCATCGGTATAGGGTCGCCAGTCCCTTGCCACATTACGGGGATACCAAACCTGCCCGTAAGTTCGGTGATTAACCCAGTTTCCGTAAGGCGCCAGGGCACCCTGAAAAACACTGATATCAACATTGCTTCCGGGATTAGCCTGAACTTGATGCGTAGAAATAACACCGGAAAACAGCAGCACGACGACTAACATCAATGATTTTAATACAACGCCAGCGCGAGTATTCATGATAATAACCTGATTAAAAAAGTTTAAGTTGGCTTTAATTGGGCAGTAAAAAACATGCTGCTCATCTTGAGATCCAAACGCTGAATAAAAGCTGAACAGGTTATTTTACTTTGGCTTTAGAATAAATATACTGCCTAATCATTGGCTACCCACTTTAGGATGATATGATAAAAGTTTTAAGGCAGTAAGCAGAAAATAACCACCAGAATCAGCCTGGTTCGCACGCTGGAGCGTCACTGACATTAAGTTAATGCATCGTAATAATATAATACTGCGGCTGGAGTAAAACAGCTTTAGCTGTTTTTACAGGCAATAGCTGAAGCGATTGCACTCCGTTTTTTTGGATAAAAAAAACCCGCTATAAAAGCGGGTTTTTTGTTTTTGGAAACTCTTTAATAACTTAAAGCGTTTCCAACCTGATAACGTCCAAGAACGTTATTGAGGATTTAAAGGTTGCTGAGGTTGACCTCCAACTTCCAATTGTACGCGACGATTATTGGCGCGGCCTGCTTCAGTATCATTAGTATCAATAGGACGAGTCCAGCCATAACCACGCGTAGTCAGGTTAGGTGAATCGGTGCCATCAACCAGGTACTTTTTAACAGCAATTGCACGACGCTCTGACAGTTCCATATTATGCTTGAATCCGCCCGTTTTACTGGTGTGGCCTTGTATTTCAATAACCATTTCAGGATGTTCCTGAATGCGTTTGGCAACATTATCCAGATTTCCAAAGTATTCAGGTTTAATAACCGCTTTGTCGTTATCAAATTTCACATCAACAATCCAGCATCCCAGTATACTAACCTGAACGCCAGGCAATGTAGTAGGACACTCATCCTTGCAATTATTGACGCCGTCTTGATCATCATCCATAGTCGAACAATCTGCAACCGCAACAGGTGTTGGCGCAGGAACCGGAGTCGCTTCAGCTTCAACCGGTTTAGGTTTTGGGCCCAACGGAATAACGAAACCCACGTTTACAACCATGTCATGAAATTCGTTGGTGCCTGATTGCAGGTTAGCGTTGAAATTTTGATTGTAACGGTAGCGCACATCACTACGAAGCAGGAAGTTATCGCTCACTTCATAGGTAAGACCAGCGCCCGCTTCACCGATGAAGCCTGCACCACTGTCACCGTTATGGCTGGTGTTCATGCCGCCTAAACCGAGTACGGTATAAGGCGAAAATTTATCACGCATGATGTAATATTGCGCCTCGGCAAGACCACCGGTCATATCCGAGCCACCGTGTATACCGCCACTCAAGTTTTGATAAAAACCTTTCAACTCAACATTGAAATGCTCATCAAGCATTTTGCCAAAGCCCATACCGCCGCCCCAGCCGCTATTTGCGCTACGATCACCACCGGGTTGAACAAATGTACCAAAAGGCGCGACATACCAACGATCATCGACCACTTTGTCCGCTTGAGCCATTTGTACCAACCCCAAGCTTGATAATCCCACAAGTGCAATTAAGTGTTTCTTTAACATAACATTCCCCTTAAATTTTTAAATAAAAAACGGTAACTCGTAAAAAAATCTAATTTCATTACTCCCATCCCTGGAGCATTGATAATCCTGTGCATAGAGTAGCGTAAAAGCTACAACTTTTACAAATTATGCCACAAAAATTTATGCTCTGTCATCATTTTATGCAGGTTATTTCTTAAAGAAACCTTTAGATACGTGCCTTAACCCGATAAACAGGGCACTTTACCTAACGACTAACAAGACGCGAATTTAGCCACTCAATAGTATTGAGCTATAGCATCAACTTTCATTGAGCTTTTATAAATCTATTGACCCCAACAAGCAAGATTTACCTTTACTTAAAAACCCTGTCTATTCTGTCGCCAGCAATGCGCCTTTAAACATCTGCATCAACATTAAACAAAAAAACCGACTCTATCGAACGGCATCATCCAGCTTTCTGCAATTTAAGATCGCTGTTTTTTTGGGGTCACAACATTTTAATGCTAACCTTAAGACTTAACCACCAGGAAATAACATGATTAAATATTTTCACCTTACTTTTATATTACT
>CAIUYS010000257.1 GCA_903903365.1 uncultured Methylococcaceae bacterium | reverse complement strand
CTGGCTATGTATTTATAGCCTCGTGGTGATTCTTCTATAATTCCGTATCCGGTTAATCTTGAACCGGGGTCTATCCCTAAAATTCTCATTTATTATTTATTAGTGGTAGGGTGCGCTGGGCGCACTATTTTACTAGAACTGTTTTTCATCAAGTAACTTTACCGATTCCAAGCGTGCAAATTTTTTATCGAAAGTAAATAGCTCATGATCATTTTCCAAACAGCCTGACAAAATAACATAATCAGAAAAATCTGCTGTGTGGTTTTCAAAAGTCGCCAGTGCAGCATCAAACTGAGCTTCATCTTGCAATACAAAAAGCAACGTTTTTTGAAGATGTTTTAGTACGGTTATGACAGCTGGCTTATCGAAGCCATAAGCCGTTTCCAATACCCAAACCATTTCAATTTGTACAATTTGCGGCACATAAACCTGTTTAGCACGCTTTAACAGAGCCTTAGCCAAACCAACTTGTGCCAGTGAGTCTGGGTCATTGATTAACAAACGTACCAGCACATTGGTATCAACGGCAATCATAAACTCCCGCAGCGATTTTTTATGGCCGCATCCATTTGTTCCAAAGTGATACCGTGTGGTGCTTGTAAAATACCGCAAGCCTGATCGATCTCTTTATCGGTTAATTCATTCCTGTTCTGCATTTTTGACTTGAATGAATAACGTGCTTCCAGGAAACAAACAAAATCCAATACTTCTTTTTGCAAACTTTCTGGCAACCTTTGGCTATGCGCTGTTATTTCATTAAGATGATTCATGATGCAACCTCTGATTGAGTGTATTTGGATTTGTGGCTAAACACTTTTTTCCCGCAAAAAATCCAGCACATCTTCATTATTGACTTGATAGTAAATATCTTCAACCCCTACCGTCACTCCTAATGAAGAAAAAGTAATGTTGTCACCCAGATAATAATAAAAGGATTGCCACTGGTCTTTTTTACTAAAAACCTGAATTTCTCCCTTATCCTGCTCGATTAAAACATACTCTTCCAAACTAGGGATTCTTTGACAACGCAAGCGTTTGTCAGTCTGGTCAAAGCGCCGAGTCGATTTGGATAAAACTTCAATAATAATAACAGGTGCTGTTTTGTAATACTCGCTGTCATTATCTTCCTGGCAAACCACCATCACATCGGGATAAAAAAAGTTGGCTCCCACTTTAACTTTCATATCCGCTATAAAAATTCTACAGGGCGTACCTTTCAATCGAGTCTTTAATTCAGTCGCTATATTAACAGACAGCAAATTATGATTTTCGCCGGCTCCAGCCATTGCATGAACTTGACCATCAATATATTCATGCTTGGTTTCTGCAAGCAATTCGCCTTGCAGGTAATCGTCTTCGCTTATTGGTTGATAGGCAGGGTTTAAGCTCATGGTTGCTCCCATTTTTTAACGAAGTAGGTAGCCTCGATGGAGTAAAATGGAATCGAGGACATCTAACCCTCGACTCCACTTCGTTGCATCAGGCTACTTCCTGAATTAACAACTAATCAGCTTAGCGCGGAAAGCTCTCTAAGTATTGTAAAAACTACATCGCGATCATTTACAACTTTAAACCTTATTCTGTCTGAGAACATCCCAGTACCAGATTCACCAGCTAAGACTTCATATGGATTCGTATTGCTATTGTTTCCAAAGCCGCCCCACTCAACTCCGAGAAATAAAAATTTTTTCTGTGCTGAAATTCTAAGATTTACCTTCGATCTACCTTTTACAAGATAACCATCTTTTGTTATTTTTACCTTAACAAGGTTTCCGACCACAATGCATCCATTTTTATTAAGTTCATCTATATATTCTCTTAATCTCCTATCAAATGTTTTAGAAGACAATATTTGATAAGCGACTCCGATTTTTTTATTACGACTGCTTTGTATCAGCACGGACATCCCTTTAAGGAATATTGCTTTGCCACTATTCATAACTATATTGAAATAGGTAAAAGTACCTGTAGGAACAAGATTTACTGATTTACTATCCGATTGAAACCCAATGGATTTAATGTCTAGCAAGGAAAATCGCTCACCTTTATATACAAAGAATGTCCCATAAAGCGTAAAATTACCTGTTATTTGTAACGGCTCAGCGTCAGTGGGTATGGAGTATGTGTTTGATCCGAAGACGGCATCCAACAATTTCCCAGCAATGCCTGTTCCTTGCTTCAGCATGTCTTTTATTCCCGTAGGTGAAGAAATTCCTGTTTTTTTGATTTGCTCAAGTATTTGATTGTACTCAGCAATGGAAATCTCGCCGTTAGCTAATCGATGGTTTAATGTATCAATTGGTGAGGATGACATAATAATTTTTTATTGAACCTATCGTGATTTTAAACAAGGAGCGGTTCCAACCGTCAACACCAAGACATCGTTGGTATACCTACGATGTTGTACAATTTGCGGCAATAATTTTAACACCTAAATCAAACGCATCTGGATAAACATATAAATCACGAATAATAAAGCAAGTTCGGTAGTACTGGGTTAGCGATAGCGTAAACCAACCTACGGCTTATAAATCCAACCCCGCCATAATTTCGTCACTGATATCCGCATTGGAATAAACATTCTGCACATCATCCAAATCTTCCAGTCGGTCGATCAAACGCATCATTTTTTCTGCATCATCGGCACCCAGTTCAGCCTGGATGGTTGCTTGCATAGTGACTTCGGCACTGTCTGGCTCAAAGCCTGCGGCAATCAGAGCCTCTTTTACAGCTAAATAAGTTTCGGGAGTCGTCATCACATCAACGGCACCGTCATCATAGCCGGTCACATCATCTGCATCGGCTTCCAAAGCAGCGTCCATCAGCGCATCTTCGTCAACTGAGGGGGCGTAACTTAAAATACCGACTTTATTAAATAGATAAGCGACCGAACCATCGGTGCCTAAATTGCCGCCCGCTTTAGCAAAAGCATGGCGGACTTCTGCAACGGTGCGGTTACGGTTATCGGTTAAACAATCAACGATGACCGCTGTACCACCGGGGCCATAGCCTTCATAACGGATATTTTCGTAATTAACACCTTCCAGTGCGCCAGCGGCTTTTTTAATGGCGGTATCAATGGTGTCGCGGCGCATATTGGCACCCAAAGCTTTATCAACTGCGGAGCGTAGACTCGGGTTACTGGCGGCATCCGGGCCACTGGTTTTTACTGCAACGGTAATTTCACGCATGACTTTGGTAAAGATTTTACCTCGCTTGGCATCCTGCCCTGCTTTACGATGCTTGATATTAGCCCATTTACTATGTCCAGCCATGGTTTCTCTCTTTGAAAATTAGTGTATGTGGGGATAAGGCTACCAACCAAGCCGGGACAGATAACATCCCTTGAAGGGATGGTATCTGCAAGAACACACGGTTTTTACCTTGGCTTTTCTTCGTGTCTTCGTGGTGCGCTCTTTCAACAGTCTCGGTAACGCTTACAAAATATGTTCCAAAACTGAAAGCAGACTAGGCTCGGTGGTATAAAAATCAGCCAAATCACGAACAATCGCTCTATCGACCACGCCGCCAAAACCCAATACATAAGCACCGGCGTCCTTGGCTTCCATGTCCGTCTTGCCATCGCCAATCATCACCAAGGAATCTTGCGCGTTAAGCAACTGTCGGCAAATCTCGGCTTTGCCGCCTGTTCTGGCCAACGGCGAATTTAGATCGTAAGTGTCATAACGGCCATCTTCGTTGAAATAAATATCAACCGCGTGTACCTGGCTTTCAGGCAAGCCCAGATATTTTGCCAGCGGCAAGATAGCTTGACGCAAGCCACCACTGATAATATGTACGGTTTTATCTTGAGCCAATAAAGCCGCAAACACCTCTTTAACGCCCTCGACTATTTCGACAATATATAAATCAGCCAACCAGTTGATGCTGTTTTGATCGGGTTGGATAAGCGACAGACGCCGCTCATAAACGGCTTCCAATGGCACAATGCCGTTCATTGCCAAATCAGTCAGTTTGGACATTTCCTCACCCAGTCCAACACGCCGGGCAAGTTCGTCTATACCTTCTATTTTGCTTAAGGTGCTGTCGCAATCAAAACAAATAACATCAAAACTCATAAATTAACTCAAAGCCATAATCACTGTGAACGCATCGCCAATAATTTCATAAAGCCCTTTTCATCAAATCCGGTCTTGGCAGGTCATGACCTGCCTGCTGTTCATTAACCTAAAAATAAGGATTTTTTATGAAATAATGGGCGGATGGTTACCCGCTAAAAAGGTGCACAGTTTAACAGCTTTGCTATAATCCCGATATTGCCAAGTGAGACATTAACGTAAATGCCCAAACAATTGCCTGCCGCTGCCATAAAGACGCGATTTTTCAGTTATCGATTCATTGTCTTGGTAGCGCTGTTATTAGTGCTGGCATTGCTTTCTGTGGTCACGTTCAATCGGATAGCTACCCATGTGCCCGATGTGACGTTTACAACGATTACCGGCCAAAAAATTGCTTTAAAAGCATTGCTTGGCAAACCGGTTATTGTCACTTTTTGGGCAACTGATTGCCCGGGTTGCATAAAAGAAATCCCTCTCTTAATTGATCTTTATTCGCAATATCATCAACAAGGCCTTGAAATTATAGCCGTCGCCATGCACTACGACCCGCCCAACCATGTCATCGCCATGACACAAGACCAACAACTACCTTATCCTGTCGCGCTGGACTTAACAGGAGAACACGCCCACGCTTTTGGCGATGTACAATTAATACCCAGCACTTTTTTAATTACCCCTGACGGCTTGATCGCCCTAAAAAAAATCGGCGTATTGGATCCGGCTGAAATAAAAACCCTTATTGAACCCTTCACCTTAGGATAAACCATGCTCTGGTTAAAAGCACTGCACTTGATTTTTATGGTCACCTGGTTTGCAGGTCTGTTTTATTTGCCACGCCTGTATGTTTATCATGCCATGAGCACTGATGAAATCAGCAATGAACGCTTTAAAGTCATGGAGCGGAAACTGTTTTTTGGGATAATGACACCCGGCATGATAATTACCTTGGTATTTGGCATCTGGATGCTGACTGATTACGCGTGGGGACTTTATTCAGCCACTGGTTGGTTACATGCAAAACTGGCGCTACTTATACTCACACTGGTTTATCACTATTTTTGTGGCGTGTGGCTTTTGGATTTTAAACATGACCGTAATAAACATAGTCATGTTTATTACCGCTGGATGAATGAAGTGCCGGTATTATTTTTAGTAGGCATTATCATTTTAGCAGTTGTTAAGCCTTTTTAAGGTCAGAACTGCCTAATGCTTGGGAGTTGAATCTGCTTTGTAAATTGCAATTATAGATGCAACTTATCTGCGTATTCAGCTCAATTACTGGCTTTTGGGCCTGGCAAGGGGTAATTTAATAGTAAAAGTCGTGCCTTCACCAAATTGGCTTTCAACATCACATGACCCGGAATGTTTTGTTATGTAATCGCGAGCTTCATAGACACCAATCCCCATGCCCGCATTGCCTTTTGTGGTGTCAAAGGGTTTAAACAAACGTTCGGCAATAAATTTATTGTCCATGCCTGCGCCATTATCAATCACTTTAATAATAGCCTGCTGATCATCCTTAGATAATTCCAGACTAACAAGGCCATTGTGGGCAGTGGCTTCTTGTGCATTTTGGACAAGATGACCAAGAATAGCGGTTATTTTATCCTTTTCTCCTAAAACCTCAATTTTATCAACGTGTTCTGAGAGCTTTAACAAGGGCTTGTTGCCAGCTTGCTGCCTGGTAACATCTTTGATTATATCGACAAGATTAATAATAGTCTTGCTGTCGACTTTTATCAGTCCCTTTTTGAGTTGCCCTAGCAGATATTCTATTTTATAGACTACATTTTCAAGCGTCTCGATAGAATCATCAATAAAATCCGGATTATATTTGTGTTTTTCTGCATTTTTTACAATTAGAGAGACTTGCGCGACCAGGTTTTTAAGGTCATGCACAAGAAAAGCGGAGAGCCGATTATAGGCTTCAAACTGACGTGATTGGGATAAAGCGTCACTGGCATGACTTAGTGCCAGTGCATTGGTCAATTGCATCCCGACTGTTTTTAATAAATCGTGGTCTTCCCAATTGAGTTGTCTGGGTATTTTGGCCTTTGTTAATACCACAAAAGCTGCCAGCTCATTTTGCTGAAACAGGGGAATGATCAAGCAGATATTATTCTGTACGGCCTGCCACTCCGATAAATCAACATCGCTATATACTTCAGGAGAATTTGAAAGCTCAACGAAATCGATAACCCATCTCTTTTTCAACAGAAATTGTATTAAAGACTGATCGGCCTTGATCGTGTGCGGTGGATAAAATCCCAGGATATACTCTTCGGCCAAATAAAAATCACCCTGTTCATTTTTTAACCATAACCCCCCCCCTGAACTATCAGCCAGATCAGACAGGGTTTTAATGATAAAGCCCGATAACTCATTAATGGAGTCTAGCTGTGCAATTGTTTTGCTCAATTTAATCCATTCATCCCTGTAGTCGTAACGATAGTGAAAAAAGTGTTTGTTAAAAAACACCTTGGTTGTTGCCCTGACCTTACCGGAAACAAATAAAATGCATAGCAATATGAAGGCTAAAAATATGAAAATTATCTGTGCAACCCCCCCCCAATTACCGCCGTAATCCCTGATATAAAAACCGGCAGTAGACATTAAGATGAGATACAATCCCGAGCCAAACAACACCGTGGTATGAAACACTATTTTTCTTGAGGCCGTGATTCTAAGGGCATTATTTGTTTGAAAGCGAACAATGGAAATTGCCAGTAAAGGTACTATCAACGCATTAATAAAGCCTCGTGAATTCCATAGTAAGAAATCCAGCCGGGCAAATAATAAAGACTTACTGTAAACAATAAAATCAACGGCAAATAAGGCACCCAGACCCAGGCATAGAGATTTGGTAGTCCATTGCGAACCCATTGTTACGTTACGATAGAGTTGCTCTACCAGCATCAGACCAACAATGGCAAAAACAACATGGGCAAAAAGACGCAGATCCTGCCCAAGTAATTGTTGGACTTGATAGCGTAAATCCCTGAAAATTTCCAGTACCAAAGTAAGTGCTATTAACAGCGCAAGGCCATTGGCAAGCCTGGATTTAAAAAGTAATGAATAATTATTGTTAAATTGTTGACGCGATATAAGTACACCTAATAAAAAGAACCAGGCAGTATTTCGCAGCGTTTCAAAAGGCAGAATTTCTGAAGTGATCAAGTCATCGCTGTGAATCAAAAAAGCGGTGTACCCCGTCCAGGTCAAAGAAAAAAAAATCGCTATATTCAAAGGGATGAAAACGGGATTTTGTTTAAGTTGCGATAACGATAAGGGCAGTAAAAAAAAATAGGCTGCAGTGGCTGTTAAGTAGCTGTAATAGCAGTAGTTTTCCATAAAACTCAGATCAGATAATCTAATGGTAACGAATTAACGGAAAGGGGCGAAAGCCTTTGAGTTAGCTTAAATAACGAATAGCGCATTTAAATTATAGTCATCAATCTTATCCGGGCCCTGCTTTAATAATAAAGAAATCTTATTTGTTTTGTTTCAGCAGATTAAGTACGTCAAGGTAATTTGCTCTTTTATTGTTTTTTCTGCTTGTTGATGATTCAATGCACCGTAGTTTGCATCCATTACCAGAAAACTGGAAGCCAAGGCTCATTGCAATAGTATTAGGACAATGCCTTTAAATCATTTCTTTAATTGTCATTGGCTTAGTATAAAAATTTACTCTTCAGTAGTGAGCGCCTACTTTATTAGTGAATTAGTTTGAATATTTATCCTGCATTTTTTCGGATTTAAAAACGGTATTTAGGATTAGTACAAGCCAATAGCTTAGTTGTTTTTTTATGTAACGCTTGGCTGAGGCTAAAATTTCTCGTCATTATTCTCGCTGAGAAATTACCCGATCATCTAAAATTTTAAGGACATTCTTCTTAGGTAGGGCACAATTCTGGCACTAGCGGACTGTCATTAGCAGGATGAGAATATCAGGAAGGTTTTACGGGGAGCAATGAAAATACAGAAGTCTTGCAGTGCACACACCACAAAAGTAATGCCAAAGCAAAGAAAGCGGTGGATCCGAGTGCCGATGCGGCTGTTTTGGCGGGCGCGGTCAGGCAAAAGTTATCAGAATGCTTGATAAATTTTTGCCTGACCACTGCTTTATATTTTAATAATGTCTTTGAACGGAAAACTTTGCCAATAAAGTTAACGCTTCTTTGTATTCTGAAGCCGGCAAAACGTGCAGCGCAGCAATCGCTTTTTCAGCTTCTTCATCTGCACGTTGTTCAGTGTAAACAATAGCGCGGGTGCTTTGTACGATGGCATAAACCTCATTAAAGGCATCACGATCACCATTTTTAATAGCGTCAATAATTATTTTTGCCTCGTCTTCGCTGCCTTTTTGAATGGCGTAAATCAAAGGTAAGGTCGGTTTGCCTTCAGCAAGATCGTCACCGAGGTTTTTGCCCAAATCTTCTTGACTGGCTTTGTAGTCGAGTACGTCATCAATCAATTGAAAAGCAATACCAAGGTGCTGCCCGTACTTTGCCAGACTTTCTTCTGTCACGGCAGATGAGCCCGCTATAACGGCACTTAATCTTGTGGCGGCGCTAAATAGAATCGCTGTTTTTCTGGCAATAACTTCCAGGTATTTTTCTTCTGTTGTTTCCGGGTTATTGCAATTTAACAGCTGCAACACCTCGCCTTCGGCAATGGCGGTCGTGGTTTTTGAAAGAATTTCCATCACCCGCATATTGCCGGTGCGTACCATCATTTCAAAAGCACTGGAGTACAGATAGTCGCCCACTAATACGCTGGCCGCATTGCCCCATACCGCATTGGCTGATTCTTTGCCTCGCCTGAGATCGGATTCGTCAACAACATCATCATGTAATAGTGTTGCCGTGTGAATAAATTCAATGACAGCAGCAAGTATCAGGTGGTTATCGTTTACACCGCCAAGTGCTTTAGCGGCAAGTAGCAGCAACATGGGACGTAAACGCTTACCGCCATTGCCAACAATATAATGCCCCATTTGATTAATTAAAATAACATCGGAACTTAACTCGTTAATAATGAGCTGATCG
>CAIUYS010000256.1 GCA_903903365.1 uncultured Methylococcaceae bacterium | reverse complement strand
CATTGGTTCGCAATTCCTTAAGCAATACATTTAAACGCTTACTTTCAGGGACGACGCAGGCGGGGCGCATGATGTCCTGAACCGTCATGGTCTTGTTTTGTAATACCCGCGCCAGTAAATCTATGGCTAACAAAACGCCAACCACTTTACTGCGATCCCCGTCAATGACAGGGTAACGGGAATGACAAAATTCAATGACCAATGGATAAATGGTTTCCAGTTCGGCTTCTTTGGGTACCACGACCATTTGGATGCGTGGAATCATAATATCCCTGACCCGCATTTGCGACACTTGTAACACACCTTCAATCATGGATAAGGCATCGGTATCCAATAACCGGTTTTCCCTCGCTTCTCGTAGTATTTCAAGAAGATCATCCAAATCTTGTGGCTCCCCGGAAAATAATTGAGCGATTCTTTCCACCCAACGTTTTCTGGGGAGGTTACTACTGGGAGGTTGGTCGTCGCTCATTCTTGATTGTCCTGTAGATAGGGATTTTTTATGGTTAACTGCTTTAAAATGGCTATTTCTTTATTTTCCATCAGTTCGGCTTCCTCATCGTCGAGATGATCGTAGCCCAATAAATGTAAGACGCCATGCACAATAATATGCGCCCAATGATCGCTTAACGTTTTATGTTGCTCCAGCGCCTCTTTTTCCAGAACCGGGGCGCAAACGACCAAATCACCGAGTAAGTTCAGCTCAATGCCTTCAGGTACTTCAACGGGAAAACTTAAGATATTAGTCGGGCCTGATTTATGGCGGTACTGTTCATTGAGCTCTGCACTTTCCTGTTCATCGACAATGCGTACAACAATTTCGGTGTCTTGATTGAAACCTTCCAGTGCCGCATCAACCCATTGTTGAATGTGTTTTTGGTCAGGTTGCCCTTTTGAGTTAAAAATGGTTTGGATTTCGATTAGATTCATGAGTTGGTTTTGTTTTTTTGCTCGAATGCTTCATAAGCGGAAACAATGCGTTGCACCAAAGGATGCCTGACGACATCTCGCACGCCAAAAAAAGTAAAGCTAATGCCTTCAACATCTTTAAGCACTTCAAGCACATGCCGCAAGCCGGACATTTTTTCTGAGGGCAGATCGGTTTGCGTAACATCCCCTGTCACAACCGCAGTCGATCCAAAACCCACGCGAGTTAGAAACATTTTAATCTGTTCGGTCGTGGTGTTTTGCGCCTCATCCAAGATAATAAAAGAGTCATTCAAGGTGCGTCCACGCATAAAAGCCAGCGGTGCCACTTCAATAATGCCTTTATCAATCATTTTTTCAACCCGGTCAAAGCCCAGCATTTCGTATAAAGCATCATACAAAGGCCGTAAATACGGGTCGACTTTTTGCGCCATGTCACCGGGTAAAAAGCCCAGTTTTTCACCAGCTTCTACCGCAGGCCGCACCAGAATTATTTTTCTGACTTGTTCATTTTGCAGCGCTTCAATGGCACAGGCAACCGCCAGATAAGTTTTTCCGGTTCCGGCCGGCCCTACACCAAAATTAATATCATGAGATACAATCTTTCTTAAGTAGGCTTGTTGATTAGCACCTCGGCCTTTAATCAGGCCAATTTTTGTTTTGATAGCGACTTCTGGTTCGGTTACCGCGCCCGAAGTTTCTAAAATGCCATCAATAGAGGCATCCTGCATGGCCAAATGAATCAGTTCGGCAGTTAATTGCTCTTTTTCAGTGCTGGCAAATAATTTTTGCATCACTGCACAAGCGGCCTTGACTGAATCATCTAATCCGGTCACTTTAAACTGGTTACCGCGATTGGCTATTTCAACCTGAAGCCGTTTTTCTATCTGCCTTAAATGCGTGTCTAACTGACCACAAAAATTGGATAACCTGCCATTATCGGCAGGGAGCAAAGAAATTTCCTGAGAAGTCATGATGATAAATCAGAGTGGGTTGATTATTTTATCCAAAGAAGCCTCAACAAGTCGGCCCCGTAAAGAATTGGGTAACGCTTCAGCAATCAGCACATCGACAAACTGTCCGGCTAATCTGGGATGGCCAATAAAATTGACTACCCGGTTATTTTCGGTTCTGCCCTGCATTTGTAGTGGATTCTTCTTGGATTGGCCTTCGACTAAAACAGTTTGCACGCTACCAATCATGCTATTGGAGATAGCGATAGCCATTTCATTGATCCGGTTTTGAAAACGCTCCAGACGTTGTTTTTTTACTTCTGCAGGCACATCATCAGGCAAGTCGGCGGCAGGCGTTCCCGGGCGCTGACTATAAACAAAGCTAAAGGATAAATCGAAACCAATGTTTTCAATGAACGCTAAAGTCTCTTCAAATTCGGCATCGGTTTCACCCGGAAAGCCAATAATAAAATCCGAAGACAAACTAATGTTGGGGCGGACTAAACGCAATTTTCGGATAGTTTCCTTGTAATCAGCGCTGGTATGTCCGCGCTTCATCATTTTTAAGATGTTATCACTGCCACTTTGTACCGGTAAATGCAGGTGATCCACCAATTGTGGTAGCTCAGCAAAAGCTTCAATCAAACTATCAGTAAATTCAAGTGGATGTGACGTGGTAAAGCGCAGACGGTCAATTCCCTCTATGGCGGCTACATAATGCAGTAACAGTGAAAAATCGGCACTATCGCCATCCTCCATTTCGCCGCGATAGGCATTGACATTTTGCCCCAATAAATTGATTTCTCTTACACCTTGTTTGGCTAATGTGGTGATTTCGGCAATAACATCCTTCAACGGGCGACTGATTTCCTCGCCACGGGTATACGGTACTACGCAAAAAGAACAATATTTACTACAGCCTTCCATTACCGAAACAAAGGCTTTTGGACCTTCTGCCCTTGGTTCGGGCATGGCATCAAATTTTTCTATTTCAGGAAAAGAAATATCGATAACGGGTTTATGTTTGCTGAGAACTTGATCCAGTAGTTGCGGCAGACGATGCAGGGTTTGCGGCCCAAAAACCATGTCCACAAAGGGCGCGCGTTTTTGAATGGCAGAACCCTCTTGGCTGGCTACGCAACCACCGACACCAATGATGACATCGGGTCGCTTGTCTTTAATCTTGCGCCATTTACCCAAAGCTGAAAAAACTTTTTCCTGCGCTTTTTCGCGTATTGAGCAGGTATTAAGCAGTAAAACATCGGCCAGTTTTGGATCGTCAATCAATTCAAATCCATGTGACGCTTGCAGTACATCCCGCATTTTATCGGAATCATACTCGTTCATTTGGCAACCGTTGGTTTGAATATACAGTTTTTTTGTCATATTTTATCTGGGCAACTCTTATGGAAATCAGTGAGGTTTTTGGGTTTTAACGAAAGGCAATAGAGCAGTAACCACCGCTTAACTACTCGTAAAATGCGAAGGGGTATATCCCTGCTTATTTGTTTCAATCATTATAACCTGAAGACAGAATAAACGAGTAACACGACTGCTTTTGAGTACTAAATTTGTTGGCTGACTATGCCCGGCGTTGCCATTAAATGGTAATTAGTCACCGCCCCGTTTTTCAAAGGGGGAGGTGAATAAATTACAGCCTGCTTTTTTCTCGTGTCGCCTGGAAGTGTCTATTTTTGGTTTTCGCGGATGAGTTTTTTAGGTTTATAGCCCCGGCGCTTATAAACGTTATGCGTTCTGTGCCTGTAAAACTTTTTGTTGTCGCTGTAACTTGGCTGCACGCTTGGCAATAAGTGACTTGGCTGCATCAGCACCGATATGTGCTTCACCCCTCTGCCTGGCTAACTCCATTTGTTTTTCACGTTCCATAAAACGGGATTTCTGAACAGCGGTGACTTTATCAAAACAATGCGGACAACTAACCCCTTGCTGGTATTTATCGCTGGCCTTGTCGATTTCGGTAATCGGTAAGCGACAAGCATTACATTGATCGTAATTGCCTTTTTCAAGTTGCAGGTTAACCGTTACCCGCTCATCAAAAACAAAACATTCACCTTCCCATAGCGTCTCTGTCGCAGGGACTTCTTCCAGATATTTTAAAATGCCGCCTTTAAGATGATAAACCTCATCAAAACCCTGTTCTTTTAGAAAAGCCGTCGATTTTTCACAACGAATGCCGCCGGTGCAAAACATGGCGATTTTTTTGTGTTTTTCGGGGCTAAGGTTTTCCTTAACAAAGCGGGGGAACTCACGAAAACTTTCGGTGTTCGGGTTAACGGCATTTTTAAACGTACCCACTTTAAACTCATAGTCATTACGCGTGTCCACCACAAACACCTCGGGATCAGAAATGAGTTGATTCCAATCAGCGGGGCTAACGTAGGTGCCGACAACCCGTTTAGGATCAATGCCTTCTACGCCCAAGGTGACTATCTCTTTTTTAAGTTTAACCTTGGCGCGGTTGAAGGGCATGCTATCGGTAAAGGATTCTTTATAGTCTATATCAGACAATCGCGGGTCATTACGCAACCAATTTAGCACGTTGTTGATGCCTGCACGCGAGCCGGCTATGGTGCCATTAATCCCTTCGTTGGCCAGCAGCAAGGTGCCGCGTACCTGATTGGCTTCCAGTACATTATGTAGTGGTTGACGTAGACCCTGAAAGTTTTCCAGGGTGACAAATTTGTACAAAGCACAAACGACTATTTGATTCATGTTACAGCCTCATTGCTAACCGGAACGTAAATCCGGTGCAAAAATAATGGATTATACTGGAATAGAGTCGGGTTGTCGGTTATAAAAACAACATCAATCATTTGTAGATTCAATTTTGTAAGCTTCTAACATGGCTTTATGCGTTCCCGGCATTATGGAAGTCACATAGAGTTTATTGGCATGGATTAAGGGCGCAGACAGTTGACGCCCGGTTCCTTTTAGCATTTGCTTGGCAACCAAGGCGCCATCTTTTACACGGACGCCATAAACCGTTCCGTTACTACCGATATCTACAATCCAGATGACTGCATTACCCTTTTCGGTTGGTGTATTAATGATAGGTAGAGAAGGGTGACTTCTGAAAGTTGTTAAGGCTTCAGGGCTTGAAGGGTCAGGGAACTGCCAAAAGCGTTTAAATTTTGGCAGGCCATTTTCCATGACAATCTTTAGAGCTACCAAGCCGGCTGGATGCGTTTTATCAGCCACAAAGCCAGGAATAACTACAACCGGGTCATCATCAATTGACGTTGAAACGGGTTGGGTCACAATCATGCCCATCCAGCCAAATTTACATTCATCGGTTTTGGTTCCACACACATCAATCAGTT
>CAIUYS010000255.1 GCA_903903365.1 uncultured Methylococcaceae bacterium | reverse complement strand
TTAGAAAAACTTTATGCCAAAAATAACGGGTTGATGGTTGCCTTGCGTGAATCGAATATTTTTAGCAGCACCGTGTATACCTATAATCCGGATGATGCTTTTTTTGTTTTTTTTACCGATGATAGTCTGGCATTAAGGCCCGTTTTGGGCTTGTTTAATACCGCCGCCGGCATTGGCCAAAGTTTATTCGGCTTTTTAAGTTTGCCGTTTGATTCAGGGAAAAATCTTAAAGCAGGCACAACGGGAATTTTAATGAGCCTGCCCGAGTTGTTGTTTTTTAATATGCGTAAAGGCAGTTACAAGTATTTGTCTTACAATCAATTTGTGAAAGATGAAAAGTGAAGGTGAAAGGTGAAAGGCGGGCTACCAACTAAGGCGGGACACTGAGCAGCAGAATGATTCGTCAAGTACCAAAAAGTCCGTCATTCCGACAGGGTTGGCCGGAATCCAGTTGCCATGGATGGCAATTACAAAGCATACAATTGAATTATAGACACTTCGATTTGTCGGGTTATGCTGTCGCTAACCCGACCGCGAATAACTTTGCAAATTACGATGCGCCCATAAGGGTAGAAAATTTTCTACCCCTACAACCTTTTGTTACTCTTTCTGAGTTCACCGTGATTGTTCATAGTCAAAATTGTCCCGCCTTAAGTTGGCAGCCGAAAGGCGAAAGGTGAATAAATTACAATTCAATTCTTTTTTATGGTTAAGCGTTATAAAAAATCCGAAATTATGATGATTAAAAAAATGACTTTATCGACGCTAAAAAATGCCTTGTTGCTGGTATCCCTGTCTGCTCTTTTATCGGGTTGTGCCAGTTTTGGAAAAGGCGTGGCAGAAGCTTTACTGGAAAAATCCGATGCGCAGGATACCCGAGTCTGTCAGGTGCGTGGAAAATCCTTCGAAGGAATAGCGCCCGGATTGGAAAAGCCAAAAGGTAAAACCAAAGTCTTAATGGTTCATGGTGTCGGTGATCATTTACCCGGTTATTCCACAGAATTTCTTGAAAAATTAGCCAATGAGCTTAAATTAACAGCCAAAGCCAGCACTTATAAAGACGTACAGCTCATGTCCTTTAGCGACCCTGAGCAAAAGCTGGGTAATTTACGCGTTACCCGATTGCAAAATGAAAACAGTAGTCAGGGATTATGGTTTTATGAGCTGACCTGGTCAGAAATCACCCGTGATCAAAAATCTTTATTGGCCTTTGATAACTCGGGTGAATATTCTTATCGGCGGGCAGAAGTTAACGATATGTTAAAAAAATTCAGCAATGATACCGCCCCGGATCCTATCATTTATCTCGGTAAAAGCAGGGATCTTATATTAAGGTCATTTGCCCAAGCTTTTTGCTGGATGGACAAAGATAATTGGGATGAAATTCCCAAGGACGGTCGGCATGGCTGTGATTTTACCAATGTTCTTAGCGATAGCTCCAATCAGGATGACTTCGTTTTTATATCCCATAGCTTGGGAAGCCGTATAACCATTGATGGCATTACGCGCATGGTGTCTTTATTGGAGAGCCCGGACAAAAAATCGACATTACGCACCATCAACAAAATGAAGCGGGAAGCCTTGCAAAAAAGGCATGTACAGATTTTTATGATGTCCAATCAGCTCCCGATGTTGCAATTGGGTCGGGAGCTCCCCGAGGTAACCACACAGAAAGCGGATTATTGCCAGTCGACGGGATCAAAGTACACCTCGCGCATGTTCAATGAAACATCGATTATTGCTTTTAGTGATCCCAACGACTTGCTAAGTTATGCCGTACCGCATGATTTTAGTAAAAAATATCTTGATTCCAGGCTGTGTATTAACGTAACCAATATCAACATTAATGTAGCCAAAGTATTTGATGCCTTTGGCATGGGTAAAATGGCAAACCCTATTGAAGCCCATGTGGGCTACTCAAAAGACGACCGGGTTGTGGCTTTGATTGCAAAGGGGATTGGTAATGGTCATGCTGCGCCTTTGGTCAATGAAAAATGCCAATGGACAGAAATAACAGACCAAGAACCGTGAGATTAAAAACTGGCTCAACAACCCGGTAGTTAAGTGAAATTTTTTATATAGCTAAGGGAGTACAAACCTGGGTTTGTATTTCGGTTTCGAGGGACTGGAAGCTGGAGCTTGGAAACGAGTAAAACCGCCCCAGTTACTCAAAGGCGATTGCTTATTATAATGTAAGCGTTTACGGTTGCGGATTTTTAATAAATCAAAAAAGCCCAATGTAGGTTGGGTTAGCGATAGCGTAACCCAACATTTACAAGCAGTTGTCGGGTTACGTTGCACTAACCCGACCTTGATTTTCCGCATTTGTGACCGCTCAAAGTATAGGTAATAATGTCCGTGTTCTGTAGGGGCAATCCCTTGCGGTTGCCCTGATCTCATTGTGGCATTAAAGGGTAGGCGTAAAGCCCCTACTTTACAACATAAAATCCGCACTGACCAACGACGTGCCACCCACCAAGGTAATAGCTATTTCAAAATCAGCCGTTTTGTCACCATTGGTATCGCCTGAAAGTATGCCTCCAATATAATTCAACTGACCGGCCACACCATTAAAGGCCGCTGTGACAATATAAGTAAAGTCCTGGTCACCTACCACTTTAGTGTTGGCATCAATACCGGCCAAATAAATCTGGTCACCTTCGCTGTGGGTAAAGTCCTTGATTAAGTCTCTAGCTGAACCCTTGGCGCTTTCAGTGCTGGTGTTAAATATAAAAGTATCGCTGCCGGTGCCACCGGTCAGTGTGTCTTTGCCTAAACCACCGATGAGGATATCGTTACCCTCTAAACCAGAGAGGGTGTCATTACCCGCCAAACCATTAAACTTGTCATCGCCGGCTGTGCCAGTCAAGGTGTCGTTACCGGTAGATTCAGTAGGGCCGACATGTTGGTTAATTTTAATAGTCAGTATTTTACTGTTACTTAACAAACGATCTGAGGCAGTCACCGTAAAGCTGGTACTTGCATCCACTTTTAAGGCTTCAATGGCGGCATCGTTAGCCACAAAATTATAAGCCCCCGTTGCTTTGGTAATGGTCAACACACCGTAAGCACTTGTCTTGGTAAAAGACCCCAGTTTATTATCAATACCGCCGGTGATGCCGTAAGTTATGGTTGTGCCATCACTATCACTGGCACTTAATGAGCCGGTGGCGGTTGCAAAAGTATCGTCAAAAGCAGTATCGATATAAGGAATAGAGTCAGGCGTTATAAGAACAGGTGCATCGTTAACCGCAGTAACCGCCACTTTTGCCTGAATGGCGGTGGCAGATTCCAGGCCGCCATTATCTTTGGCCACAGCCATAAACGCATTCAATGCCCCGTTGGCATTGGCATCCGGCATCCAAAAGGCTAGATGGGTGGCATCAACCGTATTGTTTAATGACGCATCCCAGGTGGTTGCCGTTGTAGCCGACTTACCGATTTTCAGGCTGCCGGTGCTGACGTCTTTAATAACAAAAGCCGCAACTGTGCCATCGATATCCGCTTCATCACCTTGGGCTTTCAGATTGGCAAGGGTCAGGGTAATCTGGCTGTCTTCCTTGCCGCTGGCAACGGTTGACGCGAACGCTGTCAGTGTCGGTGCGGAATTAAGAGTCGTAAAATCATAACTATTCGTTCTGGCATAATTATTACCTGCCAAGTCTTTAACGCTGCCCGAAGCAAAGGTAAAAAAATAGTGGATACTGTTGGCAAGGTTATTGGTGGGGTCAATCGATAGGGTATTGCCAGATAGTGCAAGGCGATTACTGCTGGCTGCTGCAAAGCTTTCTATGACGGTTCCGGTTGCCGAGCCACTGTGTAACTGGATGAGGCCGGTGCCTTTCTGAATGGTTTCGCTAAAAGTCAGGACAATATTGCTGGCTAACGCTGCATCGGTATTGCCATCTGAGGGGCTAAAACCGGTGACGGTGGGAGCAGTGGTGTCTGAAGCAGGTATCGTTGTAAAATCATAACTACTCGTTCCGGCATAATTATTACCTGCCAAGTCTTTAACGCTATCTGGTGCAAAGGTGACAAAGTACTGGGTATTATTGGCAAGTGTACTGGTAGGATCAATGGTCAGCGTGTTGCCCGAAATGGCAAGGCGATTACTGCTGGCCGCATCAAAACTTTCTATGACGGTTCCGGTTGCCGAGCTGCTGTGTAACTGGATGAGGCCGGTTCCTTTCTGAATGGTTTCGCTAAAAGTCAGGACAATATTGCTGGCTAACGTGGCGCCGGTATTGCCATCTGCGGGGCTAAAACCGGTGACGGTGGGGGCAGTGGTGTCTGAAGCCGGTATCGTTGTAAAATCATAACTACTCGTTCCGGCATAATTATTACCTGCCAAGTCTTTAACGCTACCCGATGCAAAAGTAACAAAGTACTGGGTGTTATTGGCAAGTGTACTGGTTGGATCAATGGTCAGGGTGTTGCCCAAAATGGCAAGGCGACTACTACTGGCCGCCTCAAAGCTTTCTATGACGTTTCCGGTTGCTGAGCCACTGTGTAACTGGATAAGGCCGGTGCCTTTCTGAATGGTTTCGCTAAAGGTCACGACAAAATTGCTGGCTATTGTGACATCGGTTTTGCCATCTGCGGGGCTAAAGCCGGTGACGGTGGGCGCGGTGGTTTCAACCACCAGTGCGCTGGTCAGTTTACCGGTGTCGGCGCTAACATTGCCTGCCGCATCCGTTTGCCTGACTTGAATGGCACTGGTGGCATAGTTACCTACCGGCACGACAAAGCTATTACCTGAACCTAGTAACCAGTTAGTTCCATTATCCAAACTATAAGACCATTGCGCACCCTCTTCCAAATCACTTACTTTGAGAGTAGCAGCATTAGTAATACTACTGCCTGCAGTTTGATGTATTGAAGTAATGACAACGTCAGTTACCGGCAAATTTTGATAAGAGGCATTTAGAGAATAAGTGGGCTGTTGCGCTATGCTGTCAATGACTGATAAGCCCGAAATTACTTTCCCAAACACCGCATAACCTGGACTGGCAGTGCTGGTATAGTCTAAAAATTTATTATCAACTTGATTAACATAAAACTGGGAAGACGCTGAATCGGGAACATTCGTTCTGGCCATGGCAAGCGTGCCACGAAGATTCGATAGACCATTATTTGACTCTAAAACAATAGGTGCATAAGTTGGCGATTTTATTGCGTAGGCCGTTGTAACACTTCCAGCCTGAACCATAAAATTATTAATCACCCGATGAAACAGAGTATTGTCGTAAAAATCTGTATTAACATACGCCAGCATATTGGCCACCGTAACCGGAGCCTGTTCTGGATTAAGCTCAAATACCACTGTGCCCAGATTAGTTTGCATAGTCAACTCTGGGTTGTTAAGTAGTTTTGGTGCTACGGGCGCTACCGTATCAATAGCCTGACTGCTGTTGGTTACACTCGCATTTAGGTTGCCTGCTCCATCACTGACTGCGCCTGCTTTAAGAGTTAAACCAATAGACCCCGTACTGACACCCAAGGCCGGCGTCACATTGACAGCCCAAGAACTGCCGCTGCCGGTAACCGAGCTAACCGTGCCGTTGGTAAGGGTAAAGTCAGTGAGGTCAAGTCCGGTGACAGCTTCACTAAAGGCCAGGTTATAAGCAATATTTGTCGTGGTTCTGTTGGCAGTACCTGAAAGGTTATCGGTCATGGTGGCGGTTGGGGGAGTGGTAGAGTCAAAAAAATTAATAGAGGTATTGACTCCCATCCCAGCGAGTTCTGTTGCCGTATAGCTTCGTTGATTGTCTTGATTGTCTTCAACTTGAACGCTAGTAACGTTATAAACGCCACTCGGATTTGAAGATGGGATCCCAAATGTTTGTGTTGATACACCATCTGACCAGCCATCAGTGATTCCAAAGTTTCCTATGAATGAGTAAGTGAGAAAAGAAGTGCTGGCTAATGAGTATGAACTGCTGATGCTCTTGTCAAAATAGACAACCATCTGCTTGACTCCGGAGAGATCATCCGTTGCTGTCCCAGAAATCGTTAGTCCTGCCGTTCCGGTTGATAAATCCAAACTCATTGGAATTGATAAAGAAGTTAATCTGGGGGCCGTTGTGTCAGCAGTAGTATTTATAGGTTTAGTATAGGTGTATTCAAGATCATATTGTGAAGCTTGATATGTTACTCCTGTAACTGCTACATAATAAGTGTCGGGCGATGTTATAGTGAATGTTGCATTGCTTAAATATCCGGAACCAGAAACTAGGACTCCTTTACTATTGTAAATAGCTACTTGTGGAGTTATATAACTAGCGTACCCCGTACCATAAAACCAAAAACCTACCGATGCTTTAACAGAATAACTCCCAGCAAATAAGTTTCCCATACTATAGACATCGGTATCGGCAGAGTTGCCATAATTACCCAATAGACCATGGGCGGCATTATAAAGACCTTCAGCAAGAGTAAAGCTACTATTCATATTGGCTGGCGCATCAGAATAATCTGTGGAATTAGATGAATAGTAACCGCTTTGCTTTTCATCATTTGTGACGATATATGCCATAAATTAACCTTTAATGATAATTTTATAAAATAACTGGAATAACTGGAATAACTGGGCGCGAAGTAAAGTTATATTTTTAGATTGATTAGCGCTATACGATTTCTTCACCACTTGTACTATAATTTTTAGTAACCCATTAATTTTGTTGCATCTTGATTTTTCTGTGCTAACAGTTGATTTACACCTGCTAATAGTAAATCAGTATCACTTAAATTAGGTGTTTGTGCTTGCGGCTAAGGTCGTCAGGTAATCGCTGATTTGCGTGAGCCCGTCAGAACATCCTGATGCGCAAAAGACTTATCAGTTTCTTTCCAAAAATTCAGGACATATTACCATTGAAGAGACCAGCTATGGGCAGGCCGCTTTATTCAGGGTTCGACTGGATCCTGGTTACAAACTCCCCCCTGATGCCGGCGAAATGTCTATCGCAAGTTTTGACGCTTACCAGTCCGAGCCAACCATTATTCTGTTTGAGGACAAATGGTTTTTGGAGCCGAGACGGTTTAAATCAAATGCTAATCTCGTATCAACGTTTGCTTTTATTGATAACGTCTTCAGTAGGCATATCATTACAAAGGCAAGATATACGGAAATTATTACCGCATTAAATACCATTGAAAGAAGTCCGCTGGATTTTGAATCCAACAAAAATTGGATCGGTTCTTTGTAGCTTTTGGCAGATGACTTAAACTTTAACCGCGATAAGGCAGGCAAAATTAAACCACTGAAAATAGGTGCCGATACGGGCAAATCCGGCTCGTTCCAATAGTTGATAGTTTTCATCCAGGCGATAGGGAATCAAAATATTTTCCAGGGCTTCACGTTTGCGCTGGTTTTCAAGGTCGGTATAGCCGCTTTGAGATATTTTAAATTGCAGGTAATGATCAATATATAAGCGGTTTAATACCGGATCATTAACCAGAATTTTCTCGGACAACAAGATGATTCCACCGGGTTTGATGGCTTGATAAATGTCTTTTAGCAATTGTTCCCTATCAATCGGTCTTACAAACTGCAAGGTCCAGTTAAGGATAACTACATTGCAAGCAGGCAAGGGCAGAAGGTGGCTTAAGTCGGCAGTTATCAGGGACACTTTTCCGGCGGCCAGGGGTACGGATAATTTGTCACGCGCTTTATCCAGCATCGACTCGGAATTGTCATAGCCTATAAAATGGGTGCTTTTTGGGCATTTTGGATGCTGGGTAAGGTATTCCAGGGTGGTGCCGGTCGAGCAGCCCAAGTCACAAACGACACCGGCCTCTTCAGGTAAAAAATCCATAATAAGATCGGACTGAATGCGCTGAACCTCATTGTAAAAAGGCACGCTCCTGGAAACCATATTGTCAAAAACTTTGGCAACACGTTCGTCAAAAGCAAAATCTTCTACCCGTGCTGTTTGTTGAAATACTCTGTCTTGTTCTGTCATAAGGTGTTGTTGAATAACTGTAATCTAGGGGTGTCAGGTTGGAGGCAAGTGCAATAACTTTTAAAACGTGAGTAACGGGGTTTGCAAACCCCGTCACGCATCAGCATCAAGTTAAGACATTTCACCACGAAGAACGAGGCCGGTCGGGGTTTGCAACCCCGACCGAAACGTTTGAAGCCTTTAATAACTTTTAAAACGTGAGTAACGGGGTTGCAAACCCCGTCACGCATCAGCATCAAGTTAAGACATTTCACCACGAAGAAC
>CAIUYS010000254.1 GCA_903903365.1 uncultured Methylococcaceae bacterium | reverse complement strand
GGGATCCAGATGCCATGGATGGCAATATTGAATTACGCAAACCAATTCTTAGCTATATGAAGCTACTTTTGATCTGATTTCTTACATCCCTGTATCCTGGATTTCGGCAATCCCTGCCGGAATGACGCTGCTTTTATTTGTGTAGATACCTATGCTTTCAAAGCGGGAGGTGAATACTTACTTTTAAACAGTTTATATTTTATCATGGGCTTGCATATTTAACCATTTTGAGCAGGGGTCGCGTCATAACAGTAACGTTCAAAATACCCTAATGGTTCAATTTTTTTAGAATTAGAATGTTATTTTGCGTCTCGTTTTGACTATTACCGTTATCAACGGTGTGTGCGTTATAATCTTTTCTTACAGTGAGTGAAGCTATCAATCCATCACTTCCAACATAACATTCAACAACAAATAAGGGACTTTAAATCATGTCGCTGCAAATTTTTCGTACCAAACAAGTCGTTGCGCATAATGACCTTGATCATATTCTCAAGCGTTGTTTGTCAGCATGGGATCTTACCTTTCTGGGTGTCGGTGCGATTATTGGTACGGGTATTTTTGTATTGACCGGTATTGCCGCTGCAACGCAAGCCGGCCCCGCCGTTGTTTTATCCTTTATTATTGCCGGACTGGCCTGCGCCTTTGCCGCACTTTCTTATGCAGAATTATCGTCTGCTGTTGGTGGCTGCGGTAGCGCTTATGGTTACAGTTATGCGGCTTTTGGTGAGTTGATTGCTTTTATTATTGGCTGGGATTTGCTGTTGGAATACGGTATTTCCGTGGCGGCGGTTGCCAACGGTTGGTCCGGCTATTTTAATAATGCGCTGACGGCTATCGGCATACCGTTGCCTGATATGCTGACCAAAGCCCCAAAGCTGGGCGGATTAATTAACCTACCGGCATCCGCCATCATTTTACTGCTAATGGGTTTGCTGATTATGGGCGTAAAACACAGCGCTAAAGCCAACAATGCCATGGTAGCCGTCAAACTAATAACCATCAGTATATTTATCGGTATTGCCGTGTTTAATGTTCATCCGGATAATTGGCATCCTTTCATGCCGTTTGGCTGGTTTCAAACGTTACCTGATGGAAAAACCACGGGCGTACTGGCGGGTTCATCGCTGGTATTTTTTGCTTATGTAGGTTTCGATGCAGTGTCTACGGCTGCCGAAGAAGCCAAAAATCCCCAACGCGATTTACCTTTTGGCATCGTAACCTCATTGGCCTTTTGTACCGTTATCTATATCATCGTCGCGGGTTTGCTGACGGGTGTCGTACCTTATACCGAATTAAACGTATCATCACCGGTCGCCCACGCACTGACCCTGATTGGTTTCAACGGGGCATCGGCACTGATTTCAACAGGTGTTATCGCGGGCCTCACCACAGTCATGTTGGTGCTGTATTATGGACTAACGCGCATTATTTTTGCGATGTCACGCGATGGTTTGTTGTCGCCTTTTTTTAGCAAAGTTAATGTTAAAACCCAAACCCCTGTCCGCGTCATTGTACTCTGCGGCGTTATCATCGCGCTGATTGCCGGCTTTATGCCGTTGGGTGATTTGGCCGAACTGGTTAATATCGGTACGTTGGCCGCGTTTGTACTGGTGTGTTTGGGAACAATAGTTCTGCGCATTACCAAGCCGGACATGGAGCGACCCTTTCGCACCCCGTTCAGTCCCTTGTTTCCCGTGCTGGGTATGTTGTCGTGTGGCGCACTGATGGCCTTTTTGCCAGCCATCACCTGGCTACGTTTCGTTATCTGGCTGGTGATAGGCTTGATTGTCTATTTTAGTTATTCAATGAATCACAGCAAGTTGGCAAAATCCGGCTAGCTGGGCTGATTTACGCAAAACAAGGGCATACTTTATAGATCACCCAAAGTAGCCAGTAGCCTCGATGTAACGTAGTGAAATCGGGGTATTCGGAGTTGATAAATCCTCGATTCCGATTTGCTGCATTAAGGCTACTCGCTGTTGCTAAAAAAGTCTAAACCGAGGAATGAAGAAAGCCCTTAAAACATCTCGAACTTTGCCAAGTATCCAAAATGATCGGAAACGATGGGATAAAAATTGCCGTTAAAGATGACTTCCATGGAATTGATTTTAATCGGATTACCATTGCGCTTGAAGATGTAATCAATGCGTTTGGGCGGGCTGTTTTTCCAGCCGTCTATTTGACCATGATAGCTGGGTTCGTAAAAGCGGTAGGGATGTAATTCGTGAAATTGATCCACATATTCCCGATTGCCTACGATATGGTTATAGGTGTTTTCTCCGGCCGGCGAGTTAAAATCGCCAATCATTAAATCGCCTCTGACACCAAAATGAAAACGTGAGCGGATCAGTTTTTGGAGGTTATTGTATTCTTCATAAAAACCATGATGCCCCCAACTCAAATGCACATTGGCGATATGCAGTAAGCCGAACCACGGAACGTTGATGCATGACACGGTAACATTTCGGGACATATAATTGTCTTTGCGATGATCTGAAGAAACATAAGCGGAATAATTGTGCAGCATCGGATAGCGGCTCATGATGGCGGTGCCTTCTCGCCAACGATCAAAGCCAATGTGACTCCAGTCTTGATGAATATGATACCAATGCCCCCATTGACGCAATTTATTGCAAATTCGAAAAGCCATGTTGGACGGCGATTCGCCATAAGGGGTGGTGATGGGATCGTGCATATATTCCCCCACCTCCTGAAAACAAACGACATCTATAGCTAAATGCGCAATGGCTTCAGCGATGATATGCACCTCGCGCTCATGTTGATGCATGGTGTCAAAAGAACAGTGTCGGGGATGTTCTTGATAAGTATGGAGATTAAGCGTCAGCAGCGATAGATTCATAAGATTTGGTTTATACTCAGTCGTTAAAAAATAGAACACAGATGACACTGATTTGACTGATAGACACGGATAAGGGAAGATTTTTGATCTCATCAAACAGCTCTTTTCGGCTAAAAATAAAATCCGTTGAAATCCGTATAATCAGTGTCATCCGTGTTCCATGATTGAAGCTAATCACCGGTGACGTAATCAATAAGCTACACCCATTCCAGGCGATACAGATCTTGACGTCGATTGGCAAGATTACGCGCAGCGCCGCGCGTGCGGACCTGTTTTAATAAATCCAGATTGACATCGGCAATCAGCGTCATTTCCG
>CAIUYS010000253.1 GCA_903903365.1 uncultured Methylococcaceae bacterium | reverse complement strand
GCTCAAGAATGTTGGTCAAAAAAGCGTTGCCGGTTTCCCGGTCAAAAATACCTTTTTCTTCAAACATGGAAAAAGCATCACTGGATAAGACTTCCGCCCATTTGTAACTGTAATAACCCGCCCCATAACCGCCGGCAAAAATATGTGAAAAACCATGGGCAAAGCGGTTGAATTTGGGTGGTTTGGCAACGGCCACCTGGTCTCTGACCTGCTCCAAAATCTCATAGATGCGTCCGCCTTTTTCAGGGTCGTAATCTTTGTGAATCCTAAAATCAAACAAGCTAAATTCCAGTTGCCTTACCATAATCATGCCGGCCTGAAAGTTTTTTGCCGCCAGCATTTTGTTAAATAAGGACTCGGGTAAGGTTTCACCGGTTTGAAAATGGCCTGAAATGAGTGCCAGTGCGTCTTGTTCCCAGCACCAGTTTTCCATAAATTGACTGGGCAGTTCAACCGCATCCCATTCCACGCCGTTAATACCGGAAACACCCAAATGATCAACCTGGGTCAGCATGTGTTGCAGGCCGTGACCGAATTCATGAAATAAGGTAATGACGTCATCATGTGTTAGCAGGGCAGGAACATCACCCGTTGGCGGCGTAAAATTACAGGTTAGATAAGCGACCGGCGTTTGAATGGTGTCGCCGATTTTTTTGCGGCCTGCGCAGTCATCCATCCAGGCACCGCCACGTTTTTTGGAGCGTGCGTAAAGATCAATATAAAACTGGCCGCGCAGTTGACCTTTATCGTCCTGTATCTGGAAAAAACGCACATCGGGATGCCAGCTATCAAAGGCGTCAATTTCGGTTATATTTAAGCCGTACAGCTTTTCTACAACGGCAAACAGTCCGGGCAAAACGCGGGTGATGGGGAAGTACGCTTTAACTTCTTCTTGTGAAAGCTGGTAAAAATGCTGACGCATTTTTTCCGAATAATAACCAAAGTCCCACGATTGAAGATCATTGATACCGTGATGTTGCTCGGCAAATTCACGTAACTCCACCAGATCTTTACGTGCTTGTCTCCAGGACTTGTCTGCCAAATCTTCCAGAAAATTCATCACATCGTCCGGCTTGTTGGCCATTTTGGTGGCAAGCGACAACTCGGCGTAATTGTTAAAACCCAATAATTGGGCTTTTTCATGGCGCAGTGCCAGGATTTGCTCCATGAGCAAGCTGTTATCCCATTGCCCGTTTTGCGGGCCTTGGTCTGAGGCGCGGGTTGAGAAGGCTTCGTAGTGTTCGCGGCGCAGTTCCCGGTCATCGGCATAAGTCATGACGGCTTGATAAGAAGGGAATTGCAGGGTTATCATCCAGCCTTCTTCATTCGCGCTTTCTGCTGTTTGTTTGGCGCCCGCCATTGCAGAATCAGGCAATCCTGCCAAATCCTGTTCATGTCTGATCAGTTTGCTCCAGGCATTGGTTGCGTCCAGTATATTTTCTTCGTAGTTGCTGGCAAGACGTGATAATTCCTGGCTGATTTCTTTGTAACGCTGCTTTTTTTCGCTATCCAGATCAACGCCGGATAATTTAAAATCTCTTAAGCCATTATGGATGATTTTCTTTTGAGCGCTGTCCAGCGTTGCAAAGGCATCGCTGTTTGCAATAATTTGATAGGCATTAAACAGTTGTTCATTTTGCCCCATTTCAGTGGAGTATTCACTGAGCTTGGGCAGGCAGGCGTTATAAGCCTCGCGCAGATCATCCGTGTTGACAACCGAATTGATATGACTGACCGGAGACCAGGCTTTGTTGAGCCGGTCTTCAGCATTTTCCAGCGGTTCAATCAGATTTTCCCAAGTATAGTCTGTGGTCGCCAGCAGATGTTGCTCAACCACAGCACGCGCTTCGTCCAAGAGTTGCGTTATGGCGGGTTCAATGTGTTCCGGTTTTATTTGGGAAAATAAGGGCAGGGTGGCGTCGGATAATAAAGGGTTAGTCATGGTGTTGATTATGTTTTATGGGTGCATTTAGGTGTTTTACAACACGAACGGATACTTTTGTGATGTATCAAATAAACCACTGATTTGGGCGTAGTCAAAAATTATTTTTTTTGAGGGTCAAAAAACAACGCTGTTTTTGATAAATGATCGTGCCAACCGCGTCGGTTTTTATCAACAAGAATCCACAGAAAGCCAAGTCCAAAAAAGCCCCAAGAGGCAATGGCTGTGGTAAAACGGAGCAACGTTTGAGTCCAGCCAAGCGGTTTTTGATCAAGCGTCAGCACTTTTATTTTCCATGCACGCAAGCCTAATGTTTGTCCGCCATGCGTCCAAAACCAACCATAAAAAAAGAAGCTGATAATGACCAGATAAATGCGGTAAATTATTAATTGTTGGTCGCTAACCGCTTCCCCTGTCGTGAAGGGAAGCAACAGGGCCGTTGCGACAAATAAAACGGCGACAAGCAGAAAGATATCGTAAAGTTGTGCCGCTAAACGACGAAAAAAACCAGGCGCAGACAGCAAGTCTCGCCCCGGTTTTAACGGCTTTTTTACTTTCGAAGACAATTAATCTTTAAATAAGGTTAGTTTTTGGCCAAAATACATGCACATCGCCATCAGTGCGCCCAGCATGATTAAGGAAAATAAGAAAGGCGGCCGATGGAACAGAAGAATACCGAAATCTGTTACAAAAATGCTGGTTAGTATAGGATGGTCAATGAAGCCATTAAGAATCTTTTTGAACATAACAATCCCGTCAATTACGCAAATGTTTGGTGCGAATGTTTAAAAAATGGTTGCCTGATCTTTAAATGAACAATAACTGCTTGTAAAAATCAGTGCGCTGATTTTACTATAATCAAAAGGGTAATGTAAAAAAAAGAAGATTGATTGTAGGATAGAATGCATCAAATGATATGATTGCCATAAATAAAATAAAAACTAAGGTTAAAGGCCATTTTAAAATTCTTCAAAAAATTGATTAATTCAGCCAGAAATGAAGCTGAGCCAGTCGCGCCGCAAGTCAGAATATATTCGCGCCCGGAACATAATATTTCACGCGCCCAGATAAGTGAAAGTGCGCTGAAGGTTCTCTATAAACTGCAAAAGGAAGGCTACAGCGCTTACCTGGTGGGCGGTTGCGTGCGGGATTTATTGCTGGGGCGGGAGCCCAAGGATTTTGATGTTGTCACCAATGCCGATCCTGAACAAGTTAGAAAAGTGTTCCGCAATTGTCGCTTGATTGGCCGCCGGTTTCGTTTGGCGCATGTGCATTTTGGCAGGGAAGTGATTGAAGTTGCGACTTTTAGAGGCGCAGGTGAAGAGCAAAATGACAAGCAGGTGCTTAATAAAGAAGGGCGCTTGTTGCGGGATAATGTCTACGGAACCATTGAAGAAGATGTTTGGCGGCGCGATTTTACGGTAAATGCCCTCTACTACAATATCAAAGACTTTTCGGTGGTGGATTTTGTGGGCGGTATGGCTGATCATAAAGCCGCAGAATTAAAGCTGATAGGCGATCCTGATACGCGTTTTCGTGAAGACCCCGTGCGTATGCTCCGTGCCGTGCGTTTTGCCGTTAAGCTGGGCTTTAAATTGCATCCCGAGTGTGAAAAATCCATGCACAAGGTTGCCGAATTGTTATCCAGCATACCTTCCGCCCGACTTTATGATGAAACGCTAAAATTATTCATGTCAGGGTACGCACTGCAAACGTTTGAAATGTTAAGGCATTATGGGCTTTTTCAAGTGTTGTTTCCGGCGACAGAAAACTGTTTGTCGATAGAAGAAAACGGCTTTCCACGCTTGCTGCTGATTAAAGCGCTTGGGAACTCCGACAACAGAATGGCTGAAGGTAAAACCGTTACTGCCTATTTTTTGTTTGCCGCTTTCTTGTGGGAACCCGTGCAGATGCGGGCCAAAGAAAAGATGGCAAAAGGCTTGATTGAATTTATGGCTTATCAGGAAGCCGCCAATGAAGTGATTGCCATGCAGGTTAAAAGTACTGCACTGCCACGCCACATCACCCTGGCTATGCGCGAAGTCTGGAGTTTACAGCCCAAGTTTAACGCCTGCGTAGGCTCCAAACCCAGTCGCTTGATTACTCATCCCCGCTTTAGGGCGGGTTATGATTTTCTTTTGTTGCGTGCAGAGACCGGCGGAGCTGATCCAGAGTTGGCGCAATGGTGGAGTAAATATCAGGCCGCCAATGAAAACGAACAAAGAAAAATGACCCAACCTCCGCGTAAAGGGC
>CAIUYS010000252.1 GCA_903903365.1 uncultured Methylococcaceae bacterium | reverse complement strand
GAAATTTGCTGGAGTTATGGCAACAATTACGTTTGATACATTGAAGGGCTACCAACTTAAGGCGGGACACTGAGCAACAGAATGATTCGCCAAGTAACAAAAAGTCGTAAGTATTCAAGCCCCCTCTTTTTCAAAAAGGGGGACTGAATAGGTACTCCCAAAGAGCGAATAATGGGATATTGGTATAACATTGAACGATAAATCCTGTGCCGTTAGGCACAAAATATGGGTAGAAAATATGAATGTATGTGTTATTCCGTCCCGTATGGGACGGGATATTTTCTTGACATGTTTTTTCTACCCATATTTAATCCCTAACGGGATTTTGGCAAATGGCTTTGTGATTTTTCATAGTCAAAAGTGTCCCGCCTTAAGTTGGTAGCCTTAAAGCAAGTCATTCCTGCATGGACTACCGGAATCCAGGGTACAGGGACGTACAAAGATTACCATCCCTGGCACTGGATACCCGCTTCCCCTCGGGTATGACGGCTTACTTAAACGGCTTACATGGTCAAGCGTATGCCAACCCAACCGGCTCTTGGAGCGCCGGATGATACAAAACGGCCATCGTTATAGCCCGGTAATACTTCAGAGGCATTTCCATAAACGCCAAAAGAGTTATAGTGCGTATCAAAGACATTATTAAGCTTCCCAAACACCGCGAAATTTTTGGTCACTTTATATTCGGCGGTGCTGTTAAACACCCAGTAACCTGTTAATTGCGGGTTTTTATTGGCTTCATCACCTCTAAAATACTTATCGCCGCTGTACATGCCATCAAAACCCAACGATACTTTTTTCCACAAATCAACACCGATAGTTGCCTTATAAATATGCTCAGGAAGACCGGGGATTCTGTTGCCTTCAGTAACCGCAGCAATTTCAGTGTTGTTTATGGGGTCTTGAGTATCAAAGCCGTCCATGAAGCGTGCGTTTAAATAGGTGTAATTGGTCGCAAAATGCCAGTCATCAATCTGGCTGAAGACTTGCGGATAATTAACCGTTGTTCCGGCTTCTATTCCATAACGTTGGGTTTGGCCTACATTACTGAAATAACCTTGATTGGTAATCCCGCCGGAGCGATTAAAAATAATATCGTCATTATTCATGGTATGAAAATAACCCAAATTCCATTTAAGATCGCCTTTGCCTAACAACTTGTTCAAATCCCCTCTAAAGCCGCCCTCCCAAGTTTTGGCAACCACTTGTTCCAAAGGTGGATCGGACACAAATGAGTTGGGCAATTTACACGGAGCCTCCGGATTGGCACAACTTAATTCCATTGGCGATGGCGCCCTTGCCGATTCGCTGTAACTACCGTACATATTTAGATTATCAAGGATTTGATAGGTTAAGCCGCCAGACGGATTAAGCCTCTCAAAGGTATGCGAACCGTCTAGTGTATTGGTCGGGTCGTTTTTATACATGTCGTTCATATTGACATGGATATAGTTATAACGACCTGCGACGGTGGCCGTTAACGCGTCGGTAATGGAAAAACTGTCGGTCAAAAAGACCCCGACGGTTGAAGTATCGGTATGCAAACGCACTTTGGATTCATCAACAAAAATGCCGCTTTGCGTGGTGCCACGGGTATCGGTTAGCGAGCCGAGTTCGGTATCTGAACTAAAATGGGTTTCGGCATAATCATAACTAGTGCCGACGGTCAGATTATTTTCATGGTTGAATAAATCCTGGGCAAATGCTGACTGCAAAGTGCCGCCGCGACTGCGCATATTGGTTTGACTGGTATTGTTGGTTGCGCCTTCAACCGCATCGTTGGCAACTATATCTTTAGGGACAGGACTACTGATATCTTTTACAACATTACCCTGTCCATCACACAATAGTCCTGATCCATTATTGCAAGCTTCATAGTCACTGCTATCACCATTAAAAGTGCCGATACGATTTTGCCTAAAATAGGCATTACCGCTCACTTCAATAGCATCAGTCACATCATAACTACCGGCCAATTCTGAAAAGAACATGCGAGTGATAGTCTGATCGGGATGGGTAAAAACAGACTTTCTGTTTTGTTCCTGCAACTGGATAGGCGCGGCACCGTTACCCTTCATATTATTATCATTGCCGCCCAGCGTCAGATCCAACGACCCTTTATCGCCACGCCAGCTCAAAGTGCCAAACGCTTGATCGGCTTTGGTGGGTGAAAAATCCCGCCAGCCTTGTTCCGCAAAATGATGCAGGTCTAAAAAATAACCCCAAGTGCCATTATTCCAACCGCTGCTTAATTCCTGTGATTGCCTGTCCCAAGAACCGCCATAAGCCTCAAATTCATGTTTGGGCGCTGAAAATCCGGTTTTGGTCTTGATTGATATGGCACCGCCCAAGGTATTTAAGCCATAAACCGGATTAGAGCCCGGAAATAAAGCCATGGTATCAATGGCTCCTTTAGGGATTAAATCCCAATTAACCGTATCGCCAAAGGGTTCATTAAAGCGGACACCGTTAACGTAGGTTGATAAGCCTTGCGGCATTCCCAAGAGCGGTGACGCGACAAAGCCCCGGTAATAAATATCCGGCTGCAAGGGATTGTTTTGAGCTTCATTAATACTGACGCTACCTAAATAACGATTGATATATTCTGCCAATGAGAGACTTTGAGTATCTTCCAGTTGCTTTGCCGAAACCGTTTGAATATTGGCGGGTATTTTATTGGCAGCAACACCGCTACTTTGCAGAGGCGTCACACCGACAACATCTATGATACCCAAATCCAAGGGCTTGTCTTTTTCGGGTACCGCACTGACGGCCGAAAGACTGACCAGCCCAAGCATTCCATATAACACCTTTCTCATAGTTCTCTCAAATTTTTACTGTAAAGCACAGCATGATAGCCAAATCATTAACAAACGCCTAGATGATCACTATAAAAAGGAAATATTCCTGTTATAGAGCCCTGAATTAATTAAGTACGTAGGGCGTGCCATGCGCGCCTTATTTTTCAAGGCGCGCACGGCACGCCCTACAGAAAATAATGTCGCTTAATCAACGAAGGTCTCTATACTGTTAGCCTGAGCTAGTTTGGCTCCAAGTGAAATTGAGTGAAAATAATCCGATGCAGGTCGCGCTTCAGAAAGGCTAGCTAATCCAAGGCTCGCGTAACGTAGCAAGAAACAACGCATTAAGCTGGCAAAGTGGCTCCGGCTTTTGTCCTCGTAATGGAACCCTGGATTTTAGTCGCTCCAATTCGGCTTCGACAAAGGCATTGATACTCGCCACGGGTTTGGAATATTCCAATTCCAGCGCTACACTTTTCCTTTGCAGCAGCATTTCTATATCAGCCAGCAGCCGGGTTTCACCGTCAATCAAATGCAGTAATTTTGAAAACTCAATAGGCGCAGCCGTGCCATAGCGCTCAAGCCAGCGTACCGATAACAACGGACGCAGCACATAAAAATATTTCTTGATGGGCACTAAGTCAGCACATAAATAACTACGATAATTGGTTTTTGCCATGTTGCGGTAATGGTAAATCCCGCTTTCGCATGAATACACTAAAGGCAATAACTGTCTGGCACTTTCAGCAAACGCACCGACCTCAGTGTATTTGAAAGGCGATTGCAGCCACTCAACAAAAGTCGGGTTCGATTTCTTAAACAGACGCAGCGCCTTTCT
>CAIUYS010000251.1 GCA_903903365.1 uncultured Methylococcaceae bacterium | reverse complement strand
TCAACACCCGCCAATAAAAGTACAGACAGCGTTAATAAACCCGATGCTTCAAAACCATCTGCCAATGATAAAAAGCCCGCTCACTTTCTGGATTTAACAGAGCCCAAGTAAACAGCCATAGTGGCTTCATCTTCCTTATAAAAGTTACAATAAAGACACGCTGTAGTTACATTTTAAACTGAACGCTTCGTGTCTTTATGATGTTGGCATCAAGGAATAAATTAGCCGTTTACTTATTACGCTTTCTGCTCATCAACAATAACTTTTTGCAGCACCTGATCAAAATGTCAGGAAGGTTAATCCTGTCAATTAAAATATGGCAAATGAGTAAAATCGAAATTTCATTATCGTTAATTCTATTTGAATAGATAGAAAATATAGCAGAAATCACCTGTTTACCATTACAAAAAAACCAGTATTTAGTCTGGATCTATGAAAATATTCCATTTATTATTTTGCCTTAATACCTCGAATTCCATGATATGCAGAATTTTTATCAGGCATTAATTAATATTAATTACTCTATAAACGGCTGGTTTTTACTATTTAACAGGTATTACTAATGCTTGTTGTTCTATTTCATGCCAAAATATACCTCAATCTTAAGCGTTAATTCGAGAAACCATGAAAATTGCTATTTTATCCCGCAACCCTAAACTCTATTCAACCGCTCGCTTGGTTGAGGCCGCACAAGCTCGCGGACATGAGGTACGGGTTTTGGATGTTTTGCGTTGCTATATGAATATTACGTCGCATAATCCATCCATCCATTATCGGGGAGAGGACTTAACCGGATTTGATGCTGTTATTCCAAGGATTGGTGCTTCCGTAACATTTTACGGCACGGCTGTGCTCAGACAATTTGAAATGATGAATGTCTTTCCACTCAATGAATCGGTGGCCATTTCACGTTCAAGAGATAAGCTACGATCAGTCCAATTACTGGCCAGAAAAGGAATTGGTTTGCCGGTAACCGGTTTTGCAAATAATCCGGATGACATTCAAGATTTAATTTCTCAAGTGGGTGGCGCACCCTTGGTGATTAAATTATTACAAGGCACTCAAGGAATTGGTGTCGTATTGGCAGAAACGCATAATGCCGCCGAAAGTGTTATTCAGGCTTTTATGGGGCTAAATGCCAACATTATGGTTCAAGAATTTATTAAAGAAGCTGGCGGTAGCGACATTCGATGCTTTGTAGTTGGTGATAAAGTAGTTGCCTCGATGAAGCGTCAGGCGTCAGAAGGCGAATTCCGATCAAATCTACATCGTGGTGGCTCAGCGACCTTAATACGCCTGACACCTGAAGAACGCTCTACAGCCGTGCGTGCAGCAAAAATAATGGGTCTGAATGTCTGTGGTGTCGATATGTTGCGCTCAAATCATGGCCCGGTGATCATGGAAGTCAACTCATCACCCGGCTTAAAAGGTATTGAAGCTGCCAGTGAAAAAGATATTGCTGAGTTGATCATTCAGTTTATTGAAAAACGTTTTGAAACCATGGAAACGGCAAAAGATAAATCACCTACCCGAACCCGTACTCGCGGCAAAGGCTAATTATTGGTATGGCGGGTATGATTGATGGCTGGAAATAAAATTCATGACTTAAGGGTTGTGCAAAGTTAGGCTGTCAAATACAAGACAGACCTGGCAGGTTTTATAAACCTGTCAGGTCAACTTAAGTGCAGCTATTCAGCCCCCCCATCTTTGACAAAGAGATTAGGGGAGATTTTATTAGATAAATCGCCCGCAGCTCCAATGCCGTTAAGTTAAGCGCAAGTTATTAAAAAACTGGAGTACAAGCGCTTCAGCTATTGCCTGTAAAAACGGCTAAAGCGGTTTTACTCCAGTTGTATGCTTAAATAAAATTATTACCCTCGCACACTTTTTTCAAAGGCGGACGAGCAAAGCGAGGGGGACTGAATACTTACAAGATTATTAATGCAATAACGACCTTAAAAATCCTTGGGTGTTTAGGCGTTTATTTACCCCAAAGCTCTCACAATCGCATTACCCATTTCGACCGTTCCACAGGTAGATTCTGGATTAAGGTCTTGGGTAACGAACTTGCCCTCATTAACGACTTTTTCAACCGCTGTTTTAATACGCTCGGCAGCTTCGGTTTCGCCCAGATGGTTTAACATCATAACGCCTGCCATGATAACGGCAATCGGGTTAGCCAGGTTTTTTCCGGTAATATCGGGCGCACTGCCATGCACTGCTTCAAATAGAGCCGCATCATCACCAATATTGGCACCTGGAATCAAACCCAGTCCACCGACCAGACCGGCTGTTAAATCCGATAAAATATCACCGAACATATTGGTAGTCACCACCACATCAAATTGCTGCGGATTCATGACCATGTGCATACAAGCGGCATCCACGATTTTCTCGTCAAACTGAATATCGGGATAACGCGCTGCGGTTTCTCTGGCAACATCCAGAAACAAACCTTGGGTATATTTTAAGATATTGGCTTTATGACAAACCGTTACTTTTTTACGATGATTATCGCGTGCATATTTAAAGGCATACTCGATAACACGTTGTGAAGCTACCCGGGTAACTACCGCCAAACTTTCGGCAATATCTTTTTTAGGCGTCAGATAATGCTCAAGTCCTGCGTAGAGTCCTTCGGTATTTTCCCTGACAATAACAATATCAACATCTTCGTAACGCGTTTTTATGCCTGGCCAACTTTTAGCCGGACGTACATTGGCATACAGTTCGTATTGCTGACGCAAGGCTACATTAATACTTCTAAATCCGGTTCCCACAACGGTCGTCAAGGGGCCTTTAAAGGCCAAGCGGGTTTTATCAAACGATGCCAGTGTCTCATCGGGCAACGGTGTGCCAAATTTTTCAAAAGCAGCCAATCCGGCATACGCTTCTTCCCAGTGAATTTTTACGCCTGAGGCATCAATAACTTTTACGGCCTCATCCATAATCGAAGGACCAATACCATCACCTTTTATCAACGTAACCTTGTGCATAATTATCTCCACAGTTTAATTAACACTCTCGCCAAACAGCGGGAGTGATTCTTTATATAGCATTAAGAAGGAACGTGAACCCAGGCCTTTTAATCGCCACATTAAGCGATATCGGGTCACAGTAGGAATAATAACAAAAAGGAAATATTCACGTTATTTTATTTCATTTCTAAATAAGATCTATATCCCCAATAAGATCAACCCTGACCTTGTCACCCGCTTTAACACCGGTGCATTCAGTGGGTAAAACGATATAACAATTAGCGTGACTCATGGAACTGAGTATGTTTGAACCTTGCTTGCCCGAGGAGGCCACAAAAAATTCGCCGGTTTGATCTTGGGTTAAAATACCCCGCTGGTAATCTTGTCGCCCCGGCGCTTTTTTTAGCGGCATCGTACAGGTTGCCGTTAATTGAAACGATTTTGCTTCCGGTGCGCCGGACAATTGCCTAAGTGCAGGTGCGACCAGGTATTTAAACGTGACAATAACGGCCACCGGGTTACCGGGCAGTCCAAAAAAACAACAGTCCCCTATTTTTCCAAAAGCCAACGGTTTTCCGGGTTTTATCGCCAGCTTCCAGAAATTGACATTGCCGCAGCGCTCCAGTATTTCTTTAACATAATCCGCTTCACCTACTGAGGCACCACCGGTAGTAATAATGACATCATGGTTTTTTGCGGCCTCTATAAAACTTTCCTCCAGCAACTGCCTGTTATCAGCAATCACGCCTCTATCCGTTACACGGTAGCAGGCATCCGTTAACAGTCCGCATAAGGTATACCGATTACTGTCGTATATTTGCCCTGATGCCAAAGGCTGACCCAATGCCGTTAACTCGTCACCCGTTGAAAAAAAGGCTATTCTTACCGGCCGTTTAACAGTCACTTCATCAATTCCGGCCGAAGCCAATAAACCCAGATCAATGGCATTCAACTTTTTGGGAGGGGCCAAAAGTAAGACACCTTGTTTTATATCTTCACCCACTTGTCTGATATGTTGCCCTGTCGGTGTATTTGCTGAAAAACAAATCGTTTGTCCATTAACCTGCACCTGCTCCTGCATGACGACCGAATCAGCGTGTTCCGGCACGACCGCACCGGTAAAAATTCGGATACATTGCCCGGGTTGCAACAATCCGGTAAAAGGCCGACCTGCCCATGAAGTCCCTACCAAATTCAGTGTGAAAGACTGCTCATGACTAATAGCCTGACTGGAAAAAGCATAGCCGTCCATGGCAGCATTTCTGTCGTGAGGGCTATTGATAGCAGAATACACCGGCTCTGACAGTACTCGCCCCAAGGCATTTTTTAAGACCACTTTTTCTGATTCTTCGACGGCATAAACGGCTGCTTTAATAGTAGCCAATGCCTCATCAACAGATAGTAAAGGCTTGGACTCCTGACTGCATAAGTCAATCATAAATGCCCCATAAATTGATTTAAAATAAAAGCGGCTATCATTTCAGGCTGATTGATATCCAGTTGGGTTAGAGTGTCTGGCGTTTCCAGTTCAATATCAGAAGCAATGGCAATAATATTCGGATCATTCGGATACAGTAAGGGCTTGTTAAGTGAGGGGCGATGTAATTCAATTTTAGAAAATGGTTCGGCTTTAAATCCTTCAACTAAAATTAGATCCAGCTCGGATTGATCAAACAGCTTTAACTGATCATCCAGTCGGGGTTCTTGTTCTGGCGTGATTTCGGTAATGATGGCTCGACGATGTGTAGATACCAGCATAACGGGCGAAGCTCCTGCCTCTCGTAAGCGGAAACTGTCTTTGCCTGGCTGGTCTATTTGGAAATTATGATGGCTGTGTTTGATTAAACCGATACGCAAGCCATGGCGCTTTAAAATGGGGATGATTTGGGTCAGTAGCGTCGTTTTACCGGTTCCGCTAAAAGCGGCAAAACCTAATAAGGGGACATAAGCATGTAGCATAGTAATCAATTCATCAGACTGTTATCGTGGGATAGCTTATTCTAAGGTATTATTGACTAGGGATCATTATTAATACGGGAGAAAACATTGATTCGAATTTATCTTATTTTATTGCTGGTCATTATTGCATTTTTTGGCTTACGTACGTTTTTAAAAGCATCACCTTCGGTATTGGCTAAATATGCCAGAATTTTCTTGCTAGGTATTTTTGGACTGGTGCTGCTTTATTTAACAGCAACCGGACGCTTAAACTGGCTGTTTGCACTGGTAGGTCTGGTTATTGCGTACATGGTCAGGTTAATGCCAACATTACTACACTATGCGCCGCAATTACAAAGACTATGGCAGGCATTTTCCGGTACAAAACAAAACACGTCACAACGTCAAAGTGAGGCCAGCGCTAAAGGAAAAATGTCGGTAGAAGAAGCTTATGACGTATTGGGTTTAAAACCGGGGGCATCAGAACAGGACATTATTGCCGCTCACCGCAAATTAATGCAAAAAATACATCCTGACAGGGGCGGCTCTGATTATTTGGCCGCAAAAATAAATTTAGCTAAAAAAATCTTGTTAAAAAAATCTTGTTAAAAAAATAATAACATCATGTATTTTTACTCGTTAAAGCGCCATTTTATAATGCTATTAATGGCACTTGCTTCATTAAATGTCTCTGTTGCGGGTTATTATGTACCCGATAAAATCAGTCACCCTGATCTTGTCGATGATAAACACCGACACAAAAAAGCGATAAAAAACCTCAATTCCATAATTAATCAATCAAACTCGACTCCTGCAAATACCCATAAAAAACAGCCTCCCAAGAGTTATGTTTCGCCAGAAAAAGAAATCAAAAGTAGCAAATCGATTGCTTCAATTGAACATGAAAAAATGTCAGCCTTAAACTTCGGCTGGCCCATAAAAGGAAAAGTTGTAAAAAAATTTTCTCCATCCCGTAATAAAGGTATTGATATCGCAGGGAAGCAAGGACAGTTTATAAAAGCGTCTGAATCAGGAAAGGTTGTCTATGAGGGACAAGGCCTGATTGGCTTCGGCAAGCTACTAATTATTAAGCATAATACTATTTATTTAAGTGCTTATACCAACAATAGTCGACTGCTTGTTAATGAGGGAGAAAACGTAGAAAAGGGACAGGCTATTGCAAAAGTGGGGGACGTAGGCATCAAACGGACGTCTTTACATTTCGAAATAAGAAAAAACGGAAAGCCGATTAATCCTCTAAAACTTCTCCCAAAAAAATAACCATTTTTTCGTTTTTTTGTCAATAAGTAATATTACGTAGGTATTTATACCTATTGTGGCGATGCTTAAATTATGAAAAAATCAACCCCGATACGAACAAATTGCTAAATAAAGCAGGCAAGTTTATTGATACGCTAATTTTGGCGAATTTGTTTATTTCGATTATGACATTCTGAAATTAGGCTCCGGAGGAAAGTCATCGACATTTACATTACTTAAAAGATATTGAATGCCTTAGTCACCAAAGGCTATTAACCAGGAAATTAATATGAATAACGTATTGTTTGACCCATCACACGATGAAATTGCTATCCTGGATGAAGAAGATTTATCTCTTGACGAAGATATTGATAGTGCTGTAATACCTGAAAAAATGGAAGCTATCTCGAACAAATCTACCAGCAATGGTGAATTTGATGCGACCCGTGCCTATTTGAATGATCTCAGTCGATCAAAACTGCTGACGGCTGATCAGGAAAAAACCTATGGCGCTCTTGCCTTGCAAGGTGACAAAACCGCTCGCAAAGTCATGATTGAAAGCAACTTGCGTCTGGTAGTAAAAATTTCGTACCGCTACCTGAACAAAGGATTACCTTTATTGGACTTGATTGAGGAAGGAAATCTGGGCTTAATCCGCGCCGTTGAAAAATTTGATCCTGAAAGAGGCTTTAGATTTTCGACTTATGCAACCTGGTGGATACGACAAACTATTGAACGGGCTATCATGGATCAAACACGCACAATCCGTTTACCGATCCATATTGTCAAGGAAATGAATACTTACCTTAAGGCGCAGCGTCATTTAGTGCAATCACTTGAGCATGATCCCAGTGCTCAGGATATCGCTGATTATATGAATAAGCCGCTGGACAAAGTCGAAAAAATGCTCAAACTCAATGAGCGGGTAACGTCTGTAGACATTCCGGGAGCCAAGAATATTGACACGCCGTTGATTGAGTCTATTTCAGATACCGACAGTTTAACGCACGATGAGCAAATACAAGAAGACAATATGAAAGAAAATATTGCTAAATGTATGCTTGAACTACCTGAAAAACAACGCGAAGTTATCTGCCGTCGCTATGGTATTTGCGGTTATGAGGAAGCAACTCTTGAGCAGGTTGCCCAAGAACTGGAGGTGACCCGGGAACGAGTCAGGCAGATTCAAATAGAAGGCTTAAAAAAATTAAAAGACATCTTGCAAGCCAACGGCTTTTGTTTTGAAGCCCTTTTTAATTAAAGTCGATGTTGACCTTAATCATAGAACACTGATGATACGGATTACAACGGATTTTATTTTTAGTTGAAAAATATGGCATTCTTTATAGTGGTAGG
>CAIUYS010000250.1 GCA_903903365.1 uncultured Methylococcaceae bacterium | reverse complement strand
CAGCTTGGGAAACAGCCAAAAAACATGCCGGTCGGGGTTTGCAACCCCGACTGAAACGTTTGAGACTTCAATAGCTTTCAAAACGTGAGTAACGGGGTTGCAAACCCCGTCACGCTTCAGTACTTACAAAAATTTTACAAACAGCCCTTCATTGCGACGCCGATATCAGTCGGCGACACACATACTTCAATGCCGGCAGCTTTTAGTGCGGCAATTTTTCCTTTTGCAGTGCCTTTGCCGCCCGTTACAATGGCGCCGGCATGACCCATACGTTTTCCCGCCGGTGCGGTTTGTCCTGCGATATAGGCGACGACGGGTTTAGTCACATAAGCTCTAATGTATTCAGCGGCATCTTCTTCTTCACTACCGCCGATTTCTCCAACCATAACGATACCTTTGGTTTGATCATCGGCCTGAAAACGGCTGAGCACATCGACAAAGTTCATGCCATGAATGGGATCACCGCCGATACCTACGCAGGTGCTTTGTCCCAAGCCTTGTGCCGTGGTTTGATGCACGGATTCGTAGGTTAAGGTGCCTGAGCGCGACACAATGCCAATTGATCCAGGCAAGTGAATCTTACCCGGCATAATACCAATTTTGCATTCGCCTGGGGTTATGATGCCCGGACAGTTGGGGCCGATTAATAAGGCGCCTGTGCCTGCCATTGCAGCTTTAACGCGCAACATTTGTAAAATCGGAATGCCTTCGGTGATGCAGACGATCAGTTTGATACCGGCATCAACGGCTTCCAAAATGGCGTCGGCTGCGTAAAAAGGCGGCACATAAATTACGCTGGCTGAAGCACCTGTGGTATTAACGGCGTCTTGCACGGTATTAAAAACGGGTAATCCCAAATGCTTTTCGCCACCACGTTCGGGAGTCACGCCACCGACTAATTGGGTTCCGTAGTCCAGGGCTTGCTGAGAATGAAACGTGCCTTGTTTGCCGGTAAAGCCTTGGCAAATAACTTTAGTGTCTTTATTAATTAAAATGCTCATGCGGCCTCCACTAAAGCAACGACTTGTTCTGCAGCGTGAGCCAAATCATCCGCTGCGTAAATATTATGGCCGGTGTTACTCAGCAAAGCCCTGCCTTCTTCGACATTCGTACCTTCCAGACGTACCACCACGGGCACGGTAACGTGAATCTGTTCTATGGCGGCTAGAATACCTGCTGCGATAACGTCACACTGTACGATACCGCCAAAAATATTTACCAATACGGCTTTCACGCTTTTATCTGATAGAATCAGTTTGAATGCTTCACAGACTTTTTCAACATTGGTGCCGCCACCCACATCAAGAAAGTTTGCGGGCTGGCCACCTTTTAATTTAACCAGATCCATTGTGGCCATTGCCAGTCCGGCGCCATTGACCATGCAGCCTATGTTGCCTTCCAGGGTAATGTAATTGAGGCCAAATTGCTGGGCATGGTTTTCTTTGTCATCTTCTTGGGAAGGGTCTTTCATCGCTAAAATATCGGGATGAATGGCTACCGCGTTATCATCAAAGTTGATTTTAGCGTCCAAGGCCAATAAGTCGCCGCTGTGGGTTTCTATTAACGGGTTAATTTCAATTTGGCTGGCATCTTTTGCCAAAAACAAGTCGTACATACCTTGCATTATTTTTCCCAGGGCTTTGACTTGCGAGCCTTTAAGTCCAAGCGTGTAGGCCACTTTTCGACATTGATAGCCTTGCAATCCCGCAGCCGGATGAACCTCTACCGAGATAATTTGTTCAGGTGTTTCATGGGCAACCGTTTCTATATCCATGCCGCCCGCCGCCGAGGCGATAAAGATAACGCGCTCACTGGCTCTGTCAACCAATATGCTCAGATATAATTCACGTTTAATGGGGTACAATTTCTCGATTAACAGCGAGTTGACGGGTAATCCGGTGCTATCGGTTTGAATGGTAACCAGCCGTTTTCCTAACATATCGCGACTAAATTCGACGACTTCGGTCAGATTTTTAGCCAGTTTTACACCGCCGACTTTACCTCGGCCACCCGCATGTACCTGAGCCTTAACCACCCAACCCTCTCCGCCTAACTTTTTGGCAACCTGCTCGGCACTCTCCGGTGATGTCGCCGACTTTCCATCGGGTACAGGTATTCCATAAATTTGAAACAACTGTTTGGCCTGATACTCATGAATATTCATTAATTAATTACTCCTGATTGACCGGTAAAGTCCGGCGAGCTCTGTCTTATGTGTTCGCATCGATGTTATAAGAGACCTTCGTTGATTAAGTGACATTATTTTTGCCGTGCGCGCGTTGAAAAATAAGGCGCGCACGGCACGCCCTACGTACGTAATTCAGGGCTCTATATGTTTTTTTTTAATCTATCTCCCGCAGCGAAACAAGCGGGAGGCTTTTCTTCTTGGCCAGCTAATGATTAAGGTTTATATTTTTCAATGGCTTCAAGTTTAATCACGGCATCTTTTATAGTCGCTTCAATTGCGCTATCCAGTTCGTTATTTTTATACACTTTTTCAAGTAGTCCTTCGGTAACCAAGGCGTCTTTTATCCAGCGTTTGGTAAAGCGATAGTTACTATATGTAGTAGCTATTTCTCCAGTCTTTGGGTCTCGTAAACCCTTTTTGACGGTATTTTTTGTTGCAGTTGTCGGCGCGGTTTTTTTAATGGGTGCCGGTTTTTTAATTTTGGCAACTGTCTTGGGTACTGGTACGGGTTGTTCAGTAACCACTTTGGGTGCTTCAGGTTTTACCTTGGGTTCTGATGATGGCTTAGGCGTCGCTTTTTGTTCATTTATCGTTGTATAAACAACATAGGCAACAAAAATAACAGTAAATATAAACATCACTTCAAACATAACCGCTCTCCAACCCTTAATTTGATTTTTATTATCACCGCCCCAAGAAGTCTATAGGGTCAGCTAATTAAACCGCTAACTATCGAATATACCAGAAGCCAACGATCTAGTTAAGCTCTAAATCCGAATTAACGCTTAATAATAAGGTATTTTACTTAAATATACGCAATCTTCAGTAAATCTTGCCTTTTTGATGAAGTAGTAGAGGCACTTATATTTTCGGCAAATGGGAATCATTTGCATTTGAGGCGCTATCAGGCTAGAATTAATTAACTGAAAATATGAGGATGCGTTAATGAAGAGTAATGACAAACCATTAGTAAAAGAAGCGCTACTGGCTGCACTGATCGTTTTAAGTGCGCCGGTTAGTGCTTTGGATAAGCCGAAAACGATGGAAGATATGTGGAAAATTATCGAGGCACAGCAAAAGCAAATTGACGAGATGAAAGCCGGCATGGGGGCAGCAGAAAACAAAGCCGTTGCCGCTAATGTGCAAGCTCCTGAGAATAAAGCCCTTGTCAGTAATATGCAAAACCCGGAGACTAAAGTTGCAGCCAGTAATGTAAAGAATCTGGAGCGAAAAACCGATATCCTAAGTCAGGAAGTTGAGAAGTTGCGTACCAATCTGGCT
>CAIUYS010000249.1 GCA_903903365.1 uncultured Methylococcaceae bacterium | reverse complement strand
TCTAGTAACAAGCAGGCATAGTCATGGCATTTAAACCGCAATCCGAAGATGAAAGCGCGATGAGCGAAATTAACGTTACGCCCTTGGTGGATGTGATGTTGGTGCTGGTGATTATTTTACTGGTGACCGCGCCGTTACTGACGCAGTCTGTTCATGTAACCTTACCGAAAACGGTTGAAACAACGGCCAATATCAATGATCAGCCTTTGCAACTCGGTATTAATGCACAAGGTGTAATGACGCTTAACAAAAATCCAATCGCTGATTTAGCCGCGCTTGAAATTGCTTTAAAAGCTGAATTGGAAAAAAATCCGGATGTGGGCGTGCATTTATACGCCGATCAAAGCGTGGTTTATGCCAAGCTAGCAGAGTTGATGGCGGCCGTTCAACACGCAGGGATAACAAAATTAGCGTTCGTAACTGAAGAGCAGTAACGATTGGTTGGGATCGATATACCTATAAATACCTTAGGCAACTCGTAATAAATAACAGCCTCCAAGTTTCGCAATACTACTGCTTGGCTGAGGTGTAGGGTGCGCATCGCGCACCAAAACCATGCCAGAGAAAGAAACTTGATAGGTTACCGATAGAAAACAATAATAGATTGTTGTGCAAATAAAAATGTTTAGTGGATGCGGTTTTAGGTGCGCGATGCGAACCCTACCACTACATTATTCTTTGTAGGGTCAGCTTAATTGCTCTATATGAACTTACCGTTTGAATGGTGATGACGGGACTGCGTGTATCTTTTTTATTCTTCGATTTGTATACGTGCAAGTTTTCTGCGGTGCAGGAAAATGTAAGATGTCACCAAAACAACGCTGAAAGCTATCACACCGATAATTGCCTGATGAGAATATTGCATGATTAATGCTTCGTTATGGCCCAGAAGATAGCCAATCCAGGTCAGAATGGAGACCCAGATGAAAGCGCCGAGCAAGGTGTAAACAGTAAATTTGATGTGGTTCATACCCGCTAATCCTGCGGGCAGTGAAATCAAGTGACGGATGACCGGTAACATGCGGCCAATAAACGTAGAGATTTCACCATGGCTGGCAAAATAATCTTCAACACGACGGAAATGTTCTTCTGTTATCAATACATAACGTCCGTACTTGAGTAAGAACGGTCGACCCAAATAGTGGGCAGCGAAATAATTCAGATAAGCGCCAAACAAACTGCCCAGCGTGCCGCTGAGTATGACCAGAGCCATGTTCAATTGCCCTTGCTGCACCAGATAACCGGCAGGTGGCATGATGATTTCGCTAGGAATGGGCACTATAGAACTTTCTAGCGCCATTAGTAAAAAAATGCCGGGATAGCCCATCGTGCCGATGGTTGTGATTAGCCAGTTGATTACTTCGTGTAGCATTAATTTTCTCTATGAATGAATGATTGGCAAGTGTGTTTCTTGGTTCTGCAATAACCTGCAAACATTAACAGAGAACGCGATGGTAGGAAATAAAAATTTTGGCGGATTGTCTTGTGGGTGAATTGGTAAAGTACAATGGAATCTCTATGAATTTTGCAGAAAAGATTTTTTTGTTCTATCAAATAACACCTGCTTTAGTACAGAT
>CAIUYS010000248.1 GCA_903903365.1 uncultured Methylococcaceae bacterium | reverse complement strand
CGGTAAGGTTTGCTCGGCAAAGGGTTCAGGTACGGCTAAAGGTTCAGCCAACGCCTGCTCTAGCGGCGCTAAAAAATCCGCATAACGTCGCCATTTTTCTTTAGAGGTTTTATAAATAGGTTGTCGTACCTGCCAGACACTGGCGGTTTTTACCGCCCGCTCCAGATTCTGATGGTTTAACACCGCCGGAGTCCAATCCAGGTTTAAATACGCCAACATTTTCCGTGCGGCCGCTTCGGTATCATCGACCACATCTTCATAACGTAGCGTTAACACCGGCTTGCTTAGCGTGGCATCCCAATGCGCCATCAAGTATTGATAATCAACCAGTTGTGAGCCTATATCGCCCAAATCATAAGCAAAGCCCATACCGCCAAACTTGGCCTGATAATTAACAAAATAATTGGATATTGCCACATCACGCGGCTCACGCAAGACATGAATCACCGGCGCATTAGGAAACAACAAACGCAGCAAACCGATATTCTCAAAATTATGCGGCAATTTATCAACAATGTACTTTGCATCTTTATCATAAGCACGCAACTCGGTTAACGCCTGCTCAGCAAATTTATAAACCAGCTCTTCAGACAAATCGACGATACATTCAGGATACACTTGCCCCGAACCGACATGCCGTTCCCATGCTTTTAAGCTCTGCATGACATCGGATAACATACCGATTTCACCCGCGACAAACACCTCCGGATGGCCGCCTAAAATTTGTTCCACCAAGGTCGTTCCAGAGCGCGGCATACCACAAATAAACACCGGCAGCACGGAGTCATGCCCCTGCCCTGCCCGTTGTTGATAAAACTCGCGACTAAAATAACGCTGTAACCGCAAACAATAATCCCGATGATCATTAGCCTGATAAGTTAAATGCAGTCGACTGGCCTCATTCGCTTCTCGTGCAAATTGAAAAGCCCGCTCATAGTCTTTACGATGTTCATACACCGCCGCCAAATCAAACAACAAACCGCTTTTAACCGCGCCCTGCAAACTGGGGATATAAGCCATGCGTTCAATACCAGCCAACACCTCATCGTCATCAGGAAACCGCCGCGCGCTAATCAAGGCACCGTAACCGGCGATAGGATGATGCTCGGCGACCGATTCAAACAAGGCCGTCGCCTCTGTAACGCGCCCCCATTGCAACCACAAATGCCCCAAGCCCAGCTTGGCGGGAATAAACTCCGGCAATTGCGTCAAAGCGTCTTGATAATACTGCTCCGCCGCAGCTTCATCACCGGCGTCAGCCATCACCTGCGCCATCGCCACCAAGGCTAGCGCTCGCTCATAGCCAATTTTTTCCTCGGTTAAGGTCAGTGCTGTTTCGGCGGCTTTACGTGCCGCTTGCTCATCAAAATGTTGTTTGCCCATCTGCGCCAGTTGCGCCCATAAACCGGCATTGTCCGGTTCCAGTTGGGTGGCTTTATGTAAACACTGCAACACTTCACCGTAATGTCCCCGCACATTCGCCAAATCTGCCAAATGCGTCAGCAGCTCCACATTATCAGCATCATCGCGCAAGGCTTTACGAATCTGATGCTCGGCCTCTTCATGTTTATCTTGTGCCGCCAATACCAACGACCATAACATCAGCGCTTTACTTTGCGCTACACCGGCGGCCAAGCCTTGCTGTATCGCCTGCTCTGCCTCCTCCCAGCGATCCAGCGCAATATAACTGTCTACCGCCGCCAATAGCCACTGTTCCAAGCCTTCTGCACCCAACTCCTGGGCTTGCTCTACATACGACAAAGCCTGTTCTGCATCACCCAGCGCCAGATAACACCGCGCCAAATTAACCAACAACGGCACATGCCGTTCCACCGGTGAATGCGCCAAGCCCTGAGTTAAATCATCCAGCGCCGCCGGCGCATAACCGCACTGTAACAACACCAAACCTCGGCGAATAACCGCCAACCAATAATCGGCCTGCAAAGCCAAGGCTGCTTCCAGATAAGGCATGGCCTTAGCCGGCTCATCCAACAAGATATAAATACCGGCAATATCCGTGAGTACTGCGGCATCCAGCAAGGGTAAAACGTGCTCGGCTTCCAGTTGCAGCAATAGCTCTCTTGCCCGTTCACCCTGCTTGTTTTGCACCAACAAGGTACCGAATAAAGCTTGCAAATCCAACCGTTCGGGGGCGGTATTAATCGCCAACTCACACGCTTGCAAAGCTTCTGGCAACAACCCTTTTTGCTGCAATTGACGAATAGCGTCCAAGCTTAAAATAGGCATCATAGTAAAGAATCTCTGATCAATAATCACACAGTTAAACGGCAGACACAAAGAGTCATTAGGCAGCATTGCCAATGCAATTCTTAAAGAAGGTTGCTGAGGCATTTTATATAGATTTTTTTAAATCACGGTAAAATTTTTCATGTGAGCCTCTCTATGCCGGTCGGGGTTTATAACCCCGACCGAAACGTTTAGATGCTTCAATGACTTTCGAAACCTTAAACGTTAAGAACGGGGTTGCAAACCCCGTCCCGCTTGGGTGTTATAAACCCCGTCCCACTTGTTGGTTATAATCCTTATGCCGGTCGGGGTTTGCAACCCCGACCGAAACGTTTGGATGCTTCAATAGCTTTGCAACCCCGTCCCGCTTGGCACTTGGAAGTACAGCCAGCACTGGCTCAGAATATTTGTCTTATGACTCTAACCAATTTTCCATCAACAAACCTGGGACACGTTCAAATTCACGAAGATTATTACTGACTAATATAAGTCCTTGGCAGCGAGCTTGCGCAGCAATATGCAAATCATTAACGCCAATCGAATTACCCGATCGCTCTAAAACAGCTCGAATACTACCATAATGATAGGCTGCATTATCGCCATAAGGTAAAGTGATTAATCGGCTACAAAAATCTTCGACTACCTCTAAATTACGGACTGGAAACTGACTTTTTTCTGCTCCATGCACCAACTCAGCCAATGTAATAGCCGATATAGCCATACGACCCTGCTGCTTATTAAACATTGTCAAAACTTCAATGGGACGCTGTTTAATCACATAGATAACAATATTAGTATCAAGTAAATATTTCAACATAAGAAAATATCCACTTAAAAACTATCGCGGTCATTTTGTTGCTGACTACCACGTTCAGTCATAAAGTCTTCACTAATAGATTGCTTGCCTAAAAAGAAACTATCCCAAGCTTGTTCGGCGGGAGCAATAATCCGCTCCAAGCCCACACTTCTAACATTCACCTTTTTTACTGTATCGGGAAAACGCATTTCAACAGGAATTCGAACGGCTTGACTACGGTTATTAATAAAAACTGTACTGATTGACATTTTTTTACTCCAGCTTGGTATATACACAAACTATATCCCACTTGTCTTGAGTAAAGCAACACTATTCCAAAACATAACCCAATAAAGAAAAGAAAGAAAAACAAAGACTGAATCGAATCTGCCGGTCGGGGTTTGTAACTTATGCCGGTCGGGGTTTGCAACCCCGACCGAAACGTTTGCATACTTCAATAACTTTCGAAACGTTAAACGTTAGGGACGGGGTTGCAAACCCCGTCCCGCTTGGTTATCCTCGTCCCGCTTGTGAAAACAAAGACTGAATCGAATCTGCCGGTCGGGGTTTGCAACTTATGCCGGTCGGGG
>CAIUYS010000247.1 GCA_903903365.1 uncultured Methylococcaceae bacterium | reverse complement strand
CATTAGCAGTAAACGGATTCACAAGATCATTGCCAATACCACTGAATAGGACTTTTTATTCTCCAAGGTAAGGATATCAGGTAGCGGTGAGAGGGGGGTGAGGTGTTTCACTTCTTGATTTAAAAATCCTCATCAGACCTCGACTCACCCTGAAACAGAGTAACAAATATTTAATATTGAAAACTCTGTTTGCGCCTGTTTTTATGCTACCCTATGCGTAATTTTTACTGGGGAAAAACATGCAAGCAACAGTCAAATGGGTCGATGGTGTCATGTTTGTCGGTGAAACTGGTAGTGGTCATGCCGTTGTGATGGATGGCTCGCCCGATCATGGTGGACGTAATATGGGTATGCGACCCATGGAAATGATTTTAGTAGGTCTGGGTGGTTGCTCTTCTTTTGACGTCGTACAGATTTTACAAAAAGGCAGAAACAACATTGTTAACTGCGTTGCAGAAATATCTGCTGAACGGGTTGATGCTGTGCCGAGTGTGTTTAGTAAAATTCACCTGCATTTTGTTGTCAGTGGTCGTGATTTGAAAGCATCGGCTGTTGAGCGGGCAGTCAAGTTGTCGGCAGAGAAATATTGCTCTGCTTCCATCATGTTAGGTAAAGCGGGGGTAGAAATTACCCATGATTTTGAAGTTATCGAGGTTTAACAGTTTTGAATAAGTTGCAATTACACGGATTTAACAATTTAACAAAGTCACTGAGTTTTAATATCTACGATATATGCTACGCTCCCGCTGAACAACAGCAGGCTTACATAGAATATATTGATGAAGCGTATAACGCCAAGAAATTGACGCAAATTCTTAAAGATGTTGCTGAAATTATCGGTGCGCAAATTCTTAACATCGCCCATCAGGACTATGATCCTCAAGGTGCCAGCGTTACCATGTTGATTTCAGAAGGTGATGCGCCGCCACCGCCCAGCATGAATAGCCAATCCCCCGGTCCGTTGCCTGAAACGGTGCTGGCGCATTTGGATAAAAGTCATATTACCGTTCATACTTATCCTGAAAGTCATCCTGATAACGGCATCAGTACATTTCGCGCTGATATTGATGTATCAACCTGTGGTCGTATTTCACCCTTAAAAGCACTCAATTATTTACTGCATAGCTTTGAGTCGGATGTGGTGACTATGGACTATAAAGTGCGTGGTTTTACCCGCGATATATCCGGTAAAAAGCATTATATTGATCACAATATTACGTCTATACAGAATTATATTGCCAAAGATACCCAAGAAAGCTATCAAATGATAGACGTGAATGTTTATCAGGAGAATATTTTTCATACCAAAATGATGCTCAAGGAAACCGAGCTGGAAAATTATTTATTCGAGAAAGAAAGTAATTTGAACGATGCTCAAAAAGAAGAGATCGAAAAAAAGCTGCAAAGAGAAGTGACTGAAATTTTTTATGGTCACAATTATCGGCGCAAAAAAATAAAAGTGGCTGACTAAGATTGTTAAAATTACGGGATAGGGATGTGCTAAAGCGTTTCTCTATTCGTGTTTTAAGCGTTTGGCTACCAGCTTATAGATTTTCAGATAAATAATTTCGATACTAACGGATACCATCCCTTTAAGGGATGGTATCCGTGTGAACTAAATCTTCACGTGATGGAAGTTTAATTTCTGAAAGACTATAAGACGGGACACTGAGCAGCAAAATGATTCGCCAAGTGCCAAAAAGTCCGTCATTCCGGCAGGGATGCCGGAATCCAGTCACACGGATGTGAATCTGTAGTTTGGCATAGATCCTAAATCATGCTGCAACGTTATCGGAAAGTTACCCTCCATGGCACTGGATACCGGCATCCTTGCCGGTATGACGGCGTTAACTAAAATTTCTTGCCCTGCTCTTAGTTGGTAGCCAATTCTGGCAATACAACTCACCATCAACTTTAAACGACTTCCCCGTATTCATGTTTTTTCTGTAGTCAGCGCTTCAACAATAGCCGCGTATTCATTCACTTTAGGTCGATATAAAAACAGTCCTAAGGCAGATAT
>CAIUYS010000246.1 GCA_903903365.1 uncultured Methylococcaceae bacterium | reverse complement strand
CCGATCTACCGGAATGGATGGACATTCGGTTTACCATGAGTGGTTGCTTGACGGTACGCTTGTTACCAGGAAGAAAGTAAATATATCGAATGGTAACTGGCGTACATCAAGCCGTCAGTTATTTGTTTATAACGATAAAACTAATTGGACTGCAAGACTGGTTGATGAAACCGGCCAATTATTAAATGAAATTCAATTTAATGTTGTTTATGAATAGGCAACGCATTTTAATCATAAAAATAATAGTGGATAACTGTTACGCTTCTTCATAATAATTATTGCTTTTAAAAAAAATAACTAATCATGTTAGAATAAGGCAGATTTTTTTATTATTGAGGGAATAACTATGACCGATTTTGAAAATCTTTCAGAAAGTGAATTACAAACTGTTCTTGAAAGCGTAGAAAAAGTATTGAAAAGTAAACAGGCCAATAAACGTAAAGACGTTATTGCGAAGATTAGAGATTTGGCGGCATCGATTAATGTTACAGTCGAGATCCACGAAAACGATAAAAAATCAGTGCGTAAAGGCGTTACAGTGGCTGTTAAATATCGTCATCCAGATGATCCGGAAAAAACATGGAAAGGTCGTGGCGTTATGCCGACCTGGCTGCAAACCTTGATAAATGAAGGTCATGATCGCTCAGAATTTGAAGTGTAGCTTGACCCGAATGATATGAATGAAACTAAACCCATCACCAAGTTATTATCGGGATGGGTTTTGTCCAATTAATTAATCGATAAAACGTTTGTTTAAGTCGCTGTAAGCATCAATTCTTCGGTCACGCAAATAAGGCCATATTTGTCTGACCTTTTCAATACGTTTGCTATCAAACGTACCCGTTAATAGTTTTGCTTCCAAAGCATTGGCTTGGGTTATTATTTCGCCTTGTGGGCCGGCTATAAAGCTATTACCCCAGAAGTTGATACCTGTTGATGAATCGGGCGCTTGCTCAAAGCCGATACGATTACAGGAAATAACCGGAATGCCATTGGCGACAGCATGAGAGCGTTGAATAGTAATCCAGGCGTCCACTTGGCGTTGGTGTTCTTCCGGCGTATCTTGAGGATCCCAACCGATGGCTGTCGGGTATATTAAAATTTCTGCACCGGCTAAAGCCATTAATCTGGCAGCCTCCGGAAACCATTGATCCCAACAAATTAATACCCCTAATTTACCAATTGACGTTTCTATGGGCGTAAACCCCAAATCACCGGGGGTGAAATAATATTTTTCATAAAAACCCGGATCGTCGGGTATGTGCATTTTTCTGTATTTGCCGGCTATGCTGCCATCCTTATCAAAAACCACAGCAGTATTATGATAAAGCCCCGGTGCCCGTTTTTCGAAGAGCGTTGAGACGATAACTATTTTTAGTTTTTTGGCGACAGCTGACAGAATTTCAGTCGTTGGTCCTGGAATAGTTTGAGCCAGATCAAAATTATTATAATCCTCGTTCTGACAAAAATACGGCCCCAGATGCAGTTCCGGTAATACCACCAAGTCGGCATTGGCAGCGGCGGCTTCATGTATTTTTGCAATGGAATAATCAAGGTTTGTTTGCCTGTCTTCATTACAGGGTTGTTGAATAGCACTAACGATTAATGTGGTTTTCATAATTGATTGGGTAGTTAGGGTTTATTGCCGTAATTATAAACTATAAAATTAAACGAATAGAGATATGAGTG
>CAIUYS010000245.1 GCA_903903365.1 uncultured Methylococcaceae bacterium | reverse complement strand
AGTGCTCAATATGGCACCCAAGCTGATTTCATCACCGCCTTGTCAGGAACTGATTCGGATAGGAGATGAAATTGATTTGGGCGATTACCCTATTCAGACTTGCTGGCCGGAAGACGCTGCCCCCTTGATTACCTGGCCGCTGGTTATTACAAAAGGGCCCAATAAAGAACGGCAAAATTTGGGCATTTACCGCATGCAAGTCATTGCAAAAAACAAAGTCATCATGCGTTGGCTGGCACATCGGGGCGGCGCTCTGGATTTTAAAGAATTCCAGTCCGCCCATCCCGGCCAGCCCTTCCCTGTTTCCGTGGCTTTGGGTGCTGATCCCGCAACCATTCTTGCTGCCGTCACACCGGTACCCGATTCGCTGTCTGAATACGCCTTTGCCGGCTTGTTACGCGGCAGCAAAACAGAAGTTGCCAAATCCCTGCTGAATGATTTGCGAGTACCCGCCAGTGCTGAAATTATTCTGGAAGGCTTTATCTACCCCGATGAATTTGCGCCGGAAGGCCCTTATGGCGATCACACCGGCTATTACAATGAAGTCGCGGATTTTCCGGTGTTTACCATTGAAAGAATAACCCAACGCCAAGCACCTATCTACCACAGCACTTATACCGGCAGACCACCCGATGAACCTGCCATCTTGGGCGTTGCTTTAAACGAGGTATTTATACCCATTTTACAAAAACAGTTTCCGGAAATTGTCGATTTTTACCTGCCTCCTGAAGGCTGCTCATACCGCATGGCGGTTATCAGCATGAAAAAGCAATACCCCGGTCACGCCAAACGCGTCATGTTGGGTACCTGGTCATTCCTGCGGCAATTTATGTACACCAAATTTGTCATCGTCGTGGATGATGATATCGATGTTCGTAACTGGAAAGATGTCATTTGGGCAATGACCACCCGCATGGATCCCGCACGGGATTTAACCATACTGGAAAACACGCCGATTGATTATTTGGATTTTGCTTCGCCGGTTTCAGGCTTGGGCTCCAAAGTGGGCTTTGATGCCACCAATAAATGGCCCGGCGAAACCACTCGGGAATGGGGCAGAACGATTGTAATGTCGCCGGAAGTGATTAAAAAAGTCGATGAAATGTGGGATAAGTTGTTTTAAATTACTGACGGGAAACATAACGGCAACGTTGGATTTTTGCGTATGGTCTGCCATGCCGGTCGGGGTTTGCAACCCCGACTGAAACGTTTGAAGGCCTCAATAACTTTCAAAATAGGAATAACGGTGCTGCAAACCTCGTCACGCTTCAGAATTTATCCAATATTGTATTAATCCCAAATAGGGATATAATTAAACCATGCATATTATTTCCCATACCAAGATTATTAAAGCGCAAAAAGATAACCCTGATTGCACAAATGCTTTAGAACAATGGTATCGATTAACCAAGCGCTCAAACTGGCAAAGCTTTTCCGAGGTAAAAGGTTGCTTTCCTGCTACTGATAAAGTGGGTGATAAATTTGTATTTGATATAGGTGGTAATAAATTGCGGCTTATCGCCGCTATCCATTTTAATACCCAAAGGGTTTTTATACGCGCTGTATTAACCCATAAAGGCTATGACAAAGGAGATTGGAAATGAATACACGCTTAAGCACCGCATTAATGCACTGGGATTATATTTCCCCCCTACTAACGCCTGCCTCTAATGAAGTTGAGTATCAAGCACTGATTGAGTCACTTGATGTATTGCTCGATAAAGGCGCTGCTGATGAATCAAGCCCTTTGGCAGGCTTGGCTTGCATGGTGGGTGATTTGATTTCAGCCTATGAACAAAAACATTACCCTATGCCGGAAGCAATGAGCAACATTGAGGTACTGTGCTTTTTTATGGATCGTGACAATTTGCGTCAACAGGATTTACCGGAAATAGGTAATCAGGCCAAGGTTTCAGAGGTATTATCAGGTCATCGTGCTATTAATCTTCGACAAGCAAAAGCCTTATCGGAACGTTTTAGCGTCGACTTGGCTTTATTTTTATCCAATTAAGCCAGCCGCTAACGCGGCAATCTAAATCTCAGCCCTAACATCGACAATAGCAGACGGTTCATTTCCACCGGCGTGGCAAACCCCGTCACGCTTCAGGATTTAAGCATTGAGGTGACAACTACATTGAAAATTTCCGACTGTTAGCCGGTGTACTGTCGATTGTGGTTAAATCACTGTTCTAAATTGACAACACAACCCCTAAATTACGAGGCCGATGTGGGTTTGCCCCCCCCCCGTCACGCTTCATATATCTGCGGACAGAAAACAACTGCCAACGCTACACATCCGGCTATATTTCTTTTGTCCAGTAAATGGTTTTGGAAAACAGCCCTTTTGTCGCGACAATTTTAAGATGAGTCCCTTCTAAAAAGAGTTCGCAATCGGCTGTTATGTCTTTGATTGGGTTATATACAACGGCTATCCATTTACCTTCAGAAAAATTAATGTCTTTTAATATGACTATTTTTTTCTCTACGATTTGCCCTATAAAACCGGTACCCGTTTTAGAAATAACAACACTATTTCCCTCGGCTGTTTTCCATTTTCCGGAAAAATCGTCCGTTGCTTCTTGGGAAAAAGTAACGGCGCTGGTTAATAATGCGCATAAAAGAACCACGATTTTTTTATATGCCATAAATTTGCAGGGTAATTGATTGAACAAAATTACTTAACAAATCCGTTAACGGTTATTAAGATACGGTATCAATTCGGCTAACTATCTCACTGGATGCCAGTTCCAGTCCATTTTTGTAACAGGCAATGGCGTTGTCTTTATCGTCTTGTGCAAACAATAAATCACCCAGTAATTGATAAGCCTGAACGGTAGGTTCGGCAGCGATGCTTTTAGCCAGGTAGCTTTCTGCTTTAAAGGTATCACCACATTTAATCGCCAGTTTACCCATAACAGCCAACAACACGGCATTTTCCTGATGCACATAAAACCATTTTTCAGCGGTCTCAAGCTGCTTTTCGACATTATTCGACTGGATACTGCCGAACAAGACAACCAAGGTTTCATCCCATAAAGTGGCTAAAGTATTAGCCAGTTCATTTTCAATCTCAACACCTGCGCCAGCGTTAATCATGGCGGCGAAATAAATGGCCGAAATGCCTGCCATCGTTTTTATGTAATTAGGAATTTCCGACCATAAGGTTTGAATTTCTTCTGTGTTGCCTTTTTCGGCAGACTGCTTTAATAATTGACTGAAGGCTTCTGTTTCCAGCAATTTGACTTCGGCTTCCATCAGAATTTTATTGGTATGCAGGGAAGGAATCAGCTTTCTGATGCCTTGCCAATCACCGACCTGCTGATAGGTTTGATGCAGTAATTTTAAAACACTGGCGTGAGTCGGATCAATTGAATGCAATCGGGTCAGCGTTTCCAAGGCTTGTTCAAACTGGTTGCCTGACAAATTAAGTTCTGCTTGCGTTAGTCCTATCACCACACTGGAATCAGGTGACTGGTCATTAGCCGCTTTTAAATATTCATCCCTTTTATCAAAGGCTCCGCGTGATTGCGCGGCTCTTGCTGCCGTCAGATAATTAATTAACGGCGCACCACTGTGGGAGGCATGTTTAATTAAAACATTTTCAGCTTTTTCCCAGTTACCTTCTGCCGAGTCCACCAATCCTGCGATAAGCGCTTCTTGAGAACGGTTAAATTTAATGTTTTTACCACGACTCTTGATTTGACCGGGCAATCTGAATAGCCAACCCAACACACGGAAGAAAAAATAAAATATAAAAAAACCAAATATCAGGCTAACGGCAAAAACGATCAGCGATGTTTCCAGCGACCAATGCCCAATACCAATCAACACATAGCCCGGATTATCAAACTGTTGCAACCCATTACTAACTATAAATGCGACTGCGGCCGTAACAAGAAGAGAGCCCAGAAAATAAAATAATTTTTTCATCAAGTATCTCTCATTGCCCTGCTGGTAATGCTTCAGTTGGAGCCTCTGTTTCAAGCGGCTTTACTGCTTTAATGGGTTCAACGGGTGTAACTGTTTCTTCCGGCTTGATTGCTTTAACGGGCTCAACGGGGGCAACTGTTTGTTCCGGTGGCATGGCTTTATCTGATTCTAATCTCAGCTTGCTAATATCTCTGAGCATTTTTAACGATAAGCTAATATCCGGATATTGGCTATGAATTTTAATACTGCCAAACCGATCCAGTTCGGCAATAAAATTATCAACCTCCGTGTTCTTGGCAAAATGTTGCTGTGTCCATTTTTTTGCATCGGCCAGACTGGATTGAAAAAGCGCTTCATTATGTTGAACCAACGAAATCTTTACAATTTCCAACTTGACTCTTAATTGTTCTTGAATAAACTGCGCTTCTTCGGGCGTTAGTATTTCTTTAACTTCATGTTCTGTGTGCCGGATGGTAACAATGCCTTCCAGTTGGTTCATGGCAGAATCAAGCAAGCCTTGATCTTCTGTTGCTTTTTCAGTGGGCTCT
>CAIUYS010000244.1 GCA_903903365.1 uncultured Methylococcaceae bacterium | reverse complement strand
GAACAGCAAGTGCGTGGTATGAACAAGGTTGCAGAGTTGGGCTGTACAAGTTGTCATAGTGGCCCGGCGTTTAATGGTCCTGGCATGTTCCAGCAATTTCCTGTGCACAGCAATGCATTTTATGCCGCAAAATACCACTTCAAAGATGACAAGGGTTTAGCCGAAGGTACCAAAAAATCAGATGATGAACATTTGTGGAAAGTACCTACTTTACGCAATATCGCATTGACTGCGCCTTATTTTCATAATGGCGCCGCTAAAACTCTGGATGAAGCAGTAACCGTTATGGCAAAAATGCAATTGGATAAAGACTTGTCCAAAGAAGAGATTGCCGATATTGTTGCGTTTCTAAATGGCTTAACCGGTGAATTTCCTAAACAAAAAATGCCTGTTTTACCTGCAACACCCGGTACCACGTTTAACTAAATAATAGCGTAGAGGCGCGAGTAATCGCGTCTCTACTTATTCCATTCAATAAAGCACAACTCGCTTCACGTCTGCTCCAAATTACCCGCTACCGGTTTCATCCAGCTTGTAACGATAGTTGAGTGACCGCATTGAATCAATCCAGCTTGTAAATGGGGGTCGCGGCTATGCGGGCATCGATTTGTTTTGATAGTGCTTGATAAACGTCGCTATCAACAGACTGGTAGCGTTGTTTAAATTCTTCTTCATTCATGTGTTCAGGAAGGTCGGTCGGGTCGGGCATAAAATCACTGTAATCTTTGATGGCCGACATGGCTTTTTGAAGCTTGCGTGCATTTTCAGGTGACGAGGTCGCCAGTTCACCAAAGCGGGTGCCGGCTTTGTCAGCGGCTAAATCAATAAAACTAAAACCACTACCGCCTTGCGCATCGCTCAATTCCTTCTCTTCACCCACTACTTTAGCGACTTGACCATTAACAGACGCTGTAATGGCCGCAGAGCCAATGAAATGTTGGGCAAGATCCGTTCTTTTGTATAAAAAAGTCGGGTAGCGTTTTTCTGTTGTTAGCTTGGCTGCGGGAAAAGATAGAAATTTTTTGGTTTCTTTTCTGTTAACGTAATTATTAACCGCGATAATGGCTATTTTGTTTTCTTCAATGGCATTTTCCAAGGTAGAGCGCTGCAGTGCCAGTGCAAATAGCGGCTTTAATAATTCAGCCAGTGACAAGCGCCAAGCAGGGTCATGTTGGGTTATGATTTCGTCCAGTTTTTGCTGATAGATATCAATAGTAGGGTTGTCGCTGCTTTGCGTTAAAAAATTTCGCGCCTGAATAAATGTATCCATGCTGGAGTAATAGCTAATGGTTATTTTTTCAGGGTCAATGGTAATGGTTTTGATGGGGCGGGTTGCCAGAATAAAATAATCATTTAAGGACGTATGGCGAATAATATTATCGATAACAAAGGCGGCAAATTTTGCAGGGAGTAATAATTCTCCGGCTTTAAACTTGGTCAGGCTGGGTAAGTCGCTGTGGTCATCATTGCCCAACCTAAAGCTAATGTTTAAATAGTGTCCTAATCTATTTTTGGGGAGCGTCATGGTGACCGTGAATCTTAACACGTCGTTTTTTATTTCAATGTTGACTGCACTTTTTCGGTAGCGATTTAACAAATAATTGGCGGCAAGATTAAGGTCGGCTTCGGTTAGCTCAATGGTGCTAATTTCGTCAGGTTTGGTTTTAGCGCCTTCATACAAGATTTTTTTTGCCCTTGCAATATCATCACGAGTCAGCGTCCAGCCCACGGCAATATCAGGTTGATCGCTGACTCCAAAAAGAACCAGCAGTACGCACAACATCACCACCGTACTGAGCAAAGCCAAAAAAATGCGAAATAGGGTTTTCATAAACAAGCGCTTAGGCAAAATCGAGTTTAAACCCGGCCGCCTTAAGATAATCCGCTTCCAGGATTAAATCAGCATGCGTCAGGGGTGACCGGGTTAGCCACGCATTGGGAAATCGTAAGTAAATTCTGGATTTTATAATAACTATTTTAAAGTCAGGTAGCGCCTGTTCATTGCGGTTGCGGTGGAGCAATACGGCCAGTCGCAAGACCACTGTCAGGTAAGGTGCGCAGATATTAAAGGGGGCAGGTAGGTCGTTAAAAATAGTCTGTGAAAATTTGCGTCGATGCGAGCGTATGATGGAAGCCAACAAAATCTGATCTTGGGTAGAAAAACCTGCCAAGTCACCGTTTTCAATAATATAGGCGCTGTGTTTATGGTACTGGCTATGCGCAATATCAATGCCGATTTCATGCAAGTCAGCAGCCCAGTCTAAAAATTGCTCACAATTTTCGTCGATAGACCAGCTACAGTTATCGCTTAATTGTTTTAATATAAGATGGATGGTTTGTTTAATGCGTGCAGCGTGTTTTTTATCGGTACGATAGCGATCGGCGACCGATTGAACCGTTGCCGAACGCATGTCGTGATTATAAATCCGGCCCAATAAATCCTGTATAAGACCTTCTCTTAAGGCACCATCAGCCACTGTCATTTGCTGAATGCCCAAGCTTTTAAAGGTGGCATAAACTATCGCTACACCACCGGGAAATACCGGGAGGCGCTCTGGATCAAGTTCGGGCAAGTTAAGTTCGTTGACATGAGTGCACTGGTTAAGATGCGCAACCAGCTTTTCCAGTCCTTGCCAAGTAATGCCGTTATTGCTCCAACCGGTCGCTTGCAGAACTTTAGCGATTGAACGCAAACTGCCGGAGGCGCCAATGGCCTCATCCCAATTGTTGTGTTCAAATTTTCTCTGAAAAGGCTCCAGTTTTTGTTCGGCAAACAGGGTGGCCTGGTTAAAGGCATTTTTGGATAATCGCCCTTCTTTAAAAAAAGCATTGCTAACCGAGACGCAGCCCATGTTAAGGCTTTCTTTGTCTTTGGGCGTTTCACCGGTACCGATAATGTATTCGGTACTGCCACCGCCAATATCCATCACCAGACGCATGTTGGCGTTGCTGCTAAGACTATACGCCACGCCCAGGTAAATCAAGCGGGCTTCTTCTATCCCGGAAATAATATGAATGGGATGCCCCAGCGCCTGTTCGGCTTTAATCAGAAACTGTCCCGCATTTTTAGCGGTGCGCAGGGTATTGGTACCCACAATGCGCACGCTGCCCAAGGGGAAATGACGGATTCTTTGTCCAAACCGTTCCAGGCAGGCAAGCGCCCTGTTTTGAGTACTCTCATCCAGTATATTGTCTGCATCCAGTCCGGATGCAAGTCTGACCATTTCCCTCAGGCGGTCAATGGTTTGTGGGGTACCCTCGTTCAGGCTGCAAACGATCATGTGAAAGCTGTTGGAGCCCAAGTCTACGGCGGCAACGATTTCTGGGGGTTTGATAGGCAACGTGTCATCCAGTTTTGTCTGCGAAGCGTGATAGTATACTCCGCGCAGTCACAACCCGGTTTTCTGATTGGCCATTTTATCCGACAGGGGCGTTGTAAAAATAGTTACATAGCTAGCTATATGCCTGTTTTTACGCCTTGCTTTCTAATAAAATAACTCGATCATAAATTCCGTAAACATGACCGCGAGGTGTATATCTGTTAAAATCACACGGTTTTTTGCAGTCTGTTTGAGCTTTTTATCAGGCCT
>CAIUYS010000243.1 GCA_903903365.1 uncultured Methylococcaceae bacterium | reverse complement strand
GCCGGGATCCAGAGTACATGGATGTATTAATGTGGGTAGCATTTAAGGTTTTTTAGCTGCTTTATGATTTGCCATCCATGGCAACTGGATCCCGGCATTCCCTGCCGGGATGACGGCTATTGGGTTTGAGTTTGTAAAGTTTAGGATTGGGGATTGGCCTTGCTCTTCGTATTAATACTTCGTGACAATGTAGAAACTACAAATGCCTCGTCATCCCGGCATGGACTGCCGGGATCCAGAGTACATGGATGTATTAATATGGGTAGAAAAAGATAAAGGGGGCGCATTCATTTTATATGTGCATATTTACATTATTTTTGGTCGTTATTTGAAGCGACTATGCTATAGGATGGCCTGTGGCAAGACGCGCATGCCGAGGTCGATTGTCGATTTTTCAACGAGTCAGCGAACCTGGCAGATGAAGTCATTAAAAATAACATCTGATCATATATAGATATTTCGTATAATGATAAATTATCAGATCGTAAATCTACCCTACTCAATCAATAAAGGTATAACTATGTACGCAATTGAATTTGAAGCTAACATTCATAATGGAATTGTTCAAATACCTAAGACATTTCACAAGCTTTACACTGGCAAAAAAGCAAAAGTTATCATCATGGTTGAGGATGATGCCGTTGTTATGCACTTAAAGCAACCCGATTTCATTGAAACACTTTCTACTAACCCTAGACATATCGATCCATCAACTGACTTTCTTTCCCGAGAACAAGCCAATGAGCGTTAAGTGTTTTATTGACTCAAATATCTTTATTTATGCTTTTTGCGACAAAATGGCTTCTAAGCAAGTTATTGCCAAAGATATCATTCTTAATGGCTCACCAACGATTTCTGTACAAGTTATCAACGAAGTAAGTAACAATTTACTCAAGAAGCTTCAGTTCCAGGAAAGTGAAATAAGTTCTTTTATCGTAAATTGTTACGAGCGTTACTCTGTTGTTAATATCTCACAAGAAACATTTATTGCTGCTTCAGAAATTAGAATTAATCACCAATTCTCTTACTATGATTCCATCATAGTTGCATCAGCGTTGATAAATCAATGTGAGGTGCTTTATACAGAAGATATGCAGGATGGAAAACTCATTGCGAATTCTTTAAAAATAATCAATCCATTCAATGATAACAATATAAATTAGACGGAATAATTGTAATTATTCAGAACCGGTTATGCACAAAAAATTTTGTTAACGGGTATGTTTTCTGGTTTACGTGCCGTACAGAGCTATTAGTTGAGTGCCCGGCTTGATTGATTAGTGCCTGCGTCCATGCAGCGCACGAATCAATCATTTTATCAGTATGCTTTTTCGTACTGATAGACTCAACCAGACTTAGGCTTTTTTAAAGCCTACGATATTTAGGTCATGACACCTTGGGGTGCTTCACCAGCTCCAAGCTCTGTCGTTAGTCGTTAAACAGCACGAACCGGATAAGTGGGCAGTGCGGCTAACATGACAAGCCTTTATATCATTGTCGAGGTGTTAATTACGGGCGCAAGCCTGATGCCTGTTATGGGCTGACAGTCGGGAAAGACCGAT
>CAIUYS010000242.1 GCA_903903365.1 uncultured Methylococcaceae bacterium | reverse complement strand
CTGCTCTTACTGGGCAAACAGAAGGCAGTAAACCCAAAAAGCCTGATAAATCACCTAGAAATTTTTTGGGCGCGAAGAAAGGTAAATAGTGACTTGATGCAAATTGAGGACAATTGCCGATTAATGTTTATTACATAGACCTTTAGTGCCCTCTTGGGCGCTAAAGGTTTAGTTGGTAATGTTGCGGGGCTTTTGAGACGTTAGACTCAAAATGTAAATGGTCGTGGATTTATAAACACGGATGCAGGGCCATCGCATCAATACTTAAGCAAAGATCATTTAGTTGATTTTTTATCCCTTGTTATAGGGAAGGACAGATGCCGTTTGGCACAGGAGCATTCATGATTAAGAATAAAACCGTTTCAAGCTCACATTACGAAGTAGAAGATGATCTTATCGTTCCAGAAGCGAGTGATCATTTTGTAGTCACCTCGTATGTGAAGGAGATTATAGATCGCTCGTTGGTTTATCTGAACGCAGGTTATCCCGTACATTTTGCAGGGCCCTCTGGAACAGGAAAAACAACCTTAGCATTTCACCTCGCGGCACAATGGGGTCGCCCCGTCACTTTATTACAAGGTAATGAAGAATTTGTAAGTTCCGATTTAACAGGTAAAGACATTGGTTATCGTAAAAGCAGTTTAGTGGATAATTACATTCATTCGGTGCTTAAAACTGAAGAACAAATGAACCGCATGTGGGTGGATAATCGATTAACAACGGCCTGCCGAAATGGTGACATGCTGATTTATGACGAGTTCAATCGCTCTAAGGCAGACACCAACAACGTGCTGTTGTCTGTGTTGTCAGAAGGTATTTTGAACCTACCCGGTTTACGGGGGGCTGGAGAAGGTTATATGGATGTTCACCCAGGCTTTCGTGCGATATTTACTTCCAATCCTGAAGAATATGCGGGTACGCACAAAACCCAAGATGCTCTGATGAACCGCATGATTACTATCAATGTCGGTCTCGCAGATCGTGATACTGAATTACAGATACTGCATGCCCGCTCCGAATTAGACTTAAAAGAGTCCGAATACATCGTAGATATAGTTAGAGAGTTACGTGGTAACGATCACGAAACCAAACACGGATTACGCGCAGGCATTGCTATTGCCCGTATTCTACAGATACAAGGAATGAAACCGCGCTATGGCGACAAGTTATTTCATGCGATTTGCCAGGATGTTTTAAGCATGGAAACTGCCAAAATACAACATGCCGGACATTCCATATTCCATGACATGGTTGATGATGTTATTCGTAAGATTTGTCCGCCATTGGGTTCAGAAGCAATTAAAGTGTCGACAAAAATAAAAGTAGTGGAGTAATATCGTCATGGCAATCATTACACGTCCCCCTCGGACAGTAACAGATATAAAAACACATTCAGGAAGATCGAGTCGCGATCATCAAATATACCGTAACTATTTTGAGGTGGGTGCGCTTGAATTGGAACGTTGGCGGAGAACATTGGAACGTAACGTTGCATCATCACGTATTGCCAGCATTGATAGCCGTATAGCGGTTATTGATAAAGAAAAAGAAGAGTTGCTTGCGGATGCAGCAGCATCTTGTGCCTTGGTTTACAGCAACGGTAAGCCGGAGCAAACTGAGAACAAAAAATCTTCGGGTCTGCGAATCAAGTATTGAGGTTGTCATCATGAACAAAATTCACACCATCGCTCATATCCGTACACCGCGTATGCTGAAAGGTTTTCGTGGTTGCGTTAACATGACGGGTAAGTCACAAATTCTCGCTGATTACGGACGAATTTGTTCAGAAGAATACCGGCGTCTCAATCGCGTTCAACAAGCCAGTGGTAAACGTATTTTACTGAGGAGAGCATTGTGAGCATTGATAAATCCAGAAGCAGGCAAGCTAAAGTGCTTTATGCTCTCTGTGCTTCAGATGACTTAAAGCCCAGATACGACATACAGGGGCTTGAATCTGCGCCTGTTTATGCCATTGATCAAAACGGCTTAAGAGCTGTGGTGAGTGATACGCTTAGTAGCCGGTTGCGTCCTGACAGACGCAATATCAGCGCCCATCAGGCCGTATTGCATACACTGACAGAAGATCATACCGTATTGCCGATGCGTTTTGGTGTTATTGCTCGCAGTGCTGAAGCCGTACAGAGTTTACTGGCCGCTAACCAGAAAACCATCAGAGAACATTTTGAGCGCCTGAATGGGCGCGTGGAAATGGGTTTACGCGTTTCTTGGGATGTCGCTAATATTTATGAATATTATGTTGCCTCGCATCCGGTTCTGAAAGAAGCTCGCGATGAAATTTGGGATAGAAATGCCAATAACGGTGATCACCGTGATGAAAAGATTCGGTTGGGTAATTTATACCAGTCGTTGCGTACTGCAGATAGAATAGAGTTTACCGAAAAAGTAAAAGAGGTGTTGTTCGATTATTGTGAAGACATTGTTGAGACGCCGGTTAAAAGAGAAAAAGATGTGATGAATCTGGCGTGTTTAGTAGAAAGAAAACGGCTGGATGAATTTGCTAAAGGTGTTTTTCAAGCTTCCAAGTTATTTGATAATGTTTATTTATTTGATTATACCGGGCCGTGGGCACCGCATAATTTCATTACGTTGGATTTACACGCACCAACAAAGAAGAAAGAGTTAGCTAGCAGCGGTAGCGGTCATTCTGGCTGAGGTTAAGCCATGCTGCTGGTCGATGACATACTGTTCTCTCCTATTAAGGGGATCAACTGGATTTTTAAAAAAATTCACGAACTGGCGGAAGAAGAATTGTCTGGCGAGGCAGATCGAATTCGTGAAAGTCTAACTGAGCTTTATATGCAACTGGAAACGGGTGAGATTTCCGAAGAAGAATTTGAGCAACAAGAAGCTTTATTGTTGGACAGATTAGACGCATTAGATGAGGAGGATGATCTAATCGGCGAAGACAATAATAACGAAGACGAAGACGAAGACGAAGACGAAGACGAAGAGGACGAAGAGGACGACGAGGACGAAGACGAAGAGGACGCAACAAAATGAAATCGATGACTTATCCCGGATTTTTACAGGAAGGGCCGCTAAAACTGGTCTTCTTTGGGGGTAAGGGCGGCGTAGGAAAAAGTACCTGTGCAAGTGCAACTGCTTTAAAGTTGGCGCAAGAACAACCACAGCATCTTTTTTTATTGGTCTCTACCGATCCTGCACATTCATTGAAAAATATGCTCTCAGATGTCGTGTTACCAAAGAATTTGGAAGTATGTGAATTAAGCGCCGCAGATTCATTGCATGCGTTTAAATTGCAACATGATGCGTCCTTGAAAGAAATTGCCGAGCGTGGTACTTTTCTCGATCAAAGTGACATCCAGGGTTTAATGGATGCGGCGCTTCCCGGTATGGATGAATTAGCGGCTTATCTTGAAATTGCCAAGTGGATTCAGGAAGATTCCTACTATCGTATTATTATAGATACAGCCCCTACGGGTCATACGTTACGGCTTTTGGAAATGCCTGATTTGATTCATCGCTGGTTAATTGCTTTGGATACGTTGCTCGCTAAACATCGCTATATGCGAAGCCATTTTGGCGGTGATAAACGACTGGATCATTTGGATGTTTTTTTACTGGACATGAATGCTTCATTAAAAACCATGCAGACCTTAATGGCGGATGCAGCGCGTTGTAATTTTATTTTAGTGATGCAACCGGAAGCGATGATTGTTGAAGAAAGCGTTGATCTTGCCCACGCCTTAAGTCAGCGGAAGGTTTTCATGTCTGAGCTGGTCGTTAATCGATTGTTTCCTGACAATGATTGTCCGATATGTTTTGCTGAACGTAGTAGACAAATGCGTGCACTTAAAAACCTGTTCAGGCGCTTACCTGAACAGGTGTTTTGGACGCTGCCTTTACTTGCGGAAGAACCACGAGGCAATCAGCTTTATGGCTTGTGGTCTGAGATACGGTTACTGGATAAAAGCGAGGTTATGATGACTATCAGTAGTCATAAATTGCCTTTGCATGTAGAGAAGCCAGTTCCGTTGCCTGCCGATACCTTGCGGTTATTGATTTTCGCAGGCAAAGGCGGGGTGGGTAAAACGACTTTGGCCTGTGCTACGGCTTTACGCTTGCACAGTGAATATCCACAGTTGCGTATTTTAATATTTTCCACAGACCCCGCGCATTCGCTGAGTGATTGCTTGGGAGTGAGTGTGCAAAACACGCCTACTTCGGTGATGTTTAAAATTGATGCGCAAGAAATAAATGCAGAAGCGGACTTTGAAAAAATTCGGTGTGACTACCGGCAAGAATTAGAGGGTTTTTTACAGGATGTTTTACCCAATTTAGATATTACCTTTGATCGCGAAGTGATGGAACACTTACTCGATCTGGCTCCCCCCGGACTGGATGAAATTATGGCATTAACGACTATTATGGATCATCTCGACAGCGGGCGTTATGATATGATAATTGTAGATGCAGCGCCTAGCGGGCATTTGCTGCGGTTGCTGGAATTACCTGAATTGATTCGAGATTGGTTGAAAATATTCTTCTCATTATTGCTGAAATACCGTAAAGTTATGCGTTTTCCGCATTTATCAGAGCGTCTGGTAAAGCTCTCACGGGAATTAAAAAATTTGCGGATTCTGTTACAGAATATTGAACAAGCGGGACTCTATGCGGTCACTATTCCAACTTATTTGGCGATAGAAAAAACCTACGAAATGACAGGTGCTTTACAGCGACTGGGTATAGCGACAAACGCATTATTTATTAATCAGATTACACCAGATAGCGATTGTGGGCTGTGCAAAGCAATTAAAAAAAACGAATCATTGCAGATTAGGCACGCGCATGATATTTTTTCTGCCCTGCCGCAGGCGCGTATTTATCGGCAAATAGATCCTGCTGGTTTAAGTGAATTAATGGCTTTGGGTTCGGCGCTTTATTTATAGACAGTAAACATACTTATTACACATTATGTCAATTAACAAACAATATCAGGATGAACAGGAGCAGGTATCTTTGTGTGAGGCACTGGATCGATTGTTAAATAAAGGTGCGGTGGTGGTTGCTGATGTAACCGTTTCTGTCGCTAATATTGATTTGATTTATTTAAGCTTGCAAGCTTTGGTAGCCTCTGTAGAAACAGGTAAACGTTTACGTGGCAGGGAGTAAGATAATGACAACGAAGCATCAGTTACCCCATCATTCCATGGCTGACTTGGCAGCCCCCATTTCGCCACGATTAAGTACAGAAGGCGTGCCTCGTAAATTAGAAATTGATGGTGATCGTGTTCGTAATGGTTTGGCGCAACTGGTCTTGACACTCGTTAAATTATTGCACGAACTGTTGGAGCGACAAGCCATAAGGCGCATGGATTCCGGCTCGCTAACTGATGAAGAAATCGAACGACTGGGTATGACGCTAATGCGTCAAGCCGAGGAATTGGATAAGTTGCGTGAGGTTTTTGGTCTCAAAGACGATGATTTGAATTTTAACTTAGGCCCCTTGGGCCGATTATTATAAAGGCCCGTAAAATGAACAAGAACAGGCAATTGTTATGGGTTATCTATGGACACACCATGAGTGTGTTCCAGGTAAAGGAGGTGTCTCATGGCTAATACGGCTATTGATGCAAATTTGGTAACGCGTGGTTTTTTAATGCGTATGGGTAATGCTTGGTTTGATCAGGGCGAGCTACGACAAGCGCTAGATGTTTATCTAAAAGTCATTGAGGAATATCCTGGCAGTGAGGAAAGTAAAACAGCTCAAGTTGCGTTATTCACTATTGCTCGGCGTTACGAACAAGAGGGTCTGTTACGGTTATCTCTGGATGTGCTTGAGCGGCTTGAGCAAATACAAACGACAAACGCATAAGCTTTGTTGTTTTGATCCACTGTAGTGCGCTGTTTAATCAGGATTTAAGCCAGGTATTAAGGTGCAAGTAACAGGGTATGCACTAGATAACAATGCTCAGGATTTTTTAATGGGCAATTGCTTTTCGATTTGAAATAAAAATTTGAATGTGGATTTGAGCTTTTCAGGACGACTACTTTAAGGATTTATACCGTGAACGACAATAAAAAATTAACCCATTCTACCAACTCGACCACCGTAGCCGATTTGCTGGAGCGATTACTGGACAAAGGTATCGTTATCAGTGGTGATATTCGCATCAGGCTGGTTGAGGTAGAATTATTGACGCTGGAAATTCGCTTGCTTATTTGTTCTGTAGACAAAGCGTTGGAAATGGGTTTGGATTGGTGGACCGGCAATCCAGCGTTTGACTCAAGAGCCAGAGCAGCATCCGCATTACCAGATACAGGACTGGAAGAGCGTCTACAGCGCTTGGAGGCGCGATTGGAAAAGCTGCCCGTCATCGAAGAAACGCATCCATAAGTCATCGTAGCTGGCAGGGTATTTTCTAATCGAAAGGGATCAGGAGGGTATGATGCATTCTATTCGTTGTGTTTTTTGTCGTGGTACAGGGAATGATCCTTTTGGGATCATGTCTTGGCATTCTAGCTGCCCTGTTTGTCTTGGCAAAGCGGTCGTTGATGTCCCTGCACTTCACGTCCCCTGCGCACACTGCAAGGGAACCGGAGCGTTCAAGACCTTCACATGCGGCGTCTGTGCAGGCAAAGGCGTGGTTTCAGCACCTGACGGTCCCACACGAGTCTGTCCTGATTGCCGAGGCACAGGTGATGATACGCCTTCAGGCATGGCTTGTCTGACCTGTCGTGGTCGTGGGTGGATTGGGGCGGACGTGTTGTGCTGAATGCTCTCAAATAAATAAGGCTTTATTTTTATGCGAGCGTTGATTTATTTTCCTATTATTCATAGTCACAAGGATTTAGGGACATTAGATAAGAGGGTAAGTGATTTGCGAACTGACGAACAGGCAGACAAGTATCTTGACGCAACTGAACATTTCTGGAAAATGATCGCAACAACCATCGAAGACTTGGAACTGGATTATAGTCATTTAAGGCTCTATCAGGATGGTCTACCCGTGTGTGGAAAAGAACAGGAAATAGTTGCCGAAGTCGTGGAATCTGCGGGTAGTCAAAATTTCAAATTATTGCAAAAATTACATCAAAAGGGAGCGGTGCTTATGGGGACGGAATCGCCCGAACTGTTAGTGCAAGAACACGCTTTGATGACGCAATTGCTAAATCCTGGGGAGCCCACTGAAATATCTTTAAAAACAGCGCAGGAATTATTAAATAAGCGGGATGATTATATTGCACAACGTATTGATAAAACCTTGCAAGATAACGAAATGGGTCTGCTTTTTCTTGGGCTAATGCACAATATCGAAAAAAAATTGCCCCAAGATATTGTTATTATTCAGCCTCTTGGCAAACCTCCCCGTGCTGAAGACTAGTAGTCTACACAGATTTTATAACGGTTAACTGTATGATAGACGGATTGATAAGGCTTTATATTTCCCGGAATGTGTTGGAAAACAGGGTTAAGTTATTTTGGATAAAAGAGGTATAGTACTTTTTCCTAACAGTCAGAATCTGTTTTTTTATGTGTCATTAATTTATAATTTATGTCACAATAAAATAATCATCATCTAGTTCTCTGCTTGTTAATTGTTTAAACAGGGCAATGACCTTATCGTGAAGCAATGCTTAAAAGACCACCCTTATAAAGTCGCAGAAGTTATTGCGTGCATGCTCCCTCACTCTATTCGGGGTTTCCTGTCATTTGCCTGTAAGAACGCTATCAATAGCTTAAATAAAAAATTGTTAATCCAAGGAATGTAGCCAATGAAAGCTATTGATTCAGGCTATGTTTTAATAATTGATGACAACAAAGATATTTGTGATTTGCTAACGCACCTCCTGGAACAGGCGGGCTATCAAACTCAGCAAGGTTACGATGGTGCCACAGCAATAAAATTATTAGCACAGCGTGAACCCGATGTACTGCTACTTGATAGCGTAATTCCTGAGCCCAATGGTATGGCGGTATTAGCCAAAGCTCATCTGCTATATCCGCAACTCCCCGTTATTATTATCACGGGCACAGCAGGAATTCTCAGTGCAGTTTGTGCCATTAAGGCAGGCGCGTGGGATTACCTTCCCAAGCCATTCGATAACAATCGAGTGTTGGAGTTGGTAAATCGTGCGGTGCAAACACGTGAGAACAGGTGCGATTCCAACGACCAAGTCAACAAAGATACCAGCGATCGTATTCTTGCCATAATGGGAAGTAGTCCAGAAACTCAACGGGTTATAAAAGACATTGTGCGCGTGGCACACACAGATTTTTCAGTTATTATTCAAGGCGAAACAGGAACCGGCAAGGAATTGATTGCAAAAAAAATTCATTTGGCCAGTCAGCGTGCGAAGGCAGATTTTGTTCCCATTGATTGTGGTGCCATGTCAGATTCGTTAATTGAAAACGAACTGTTTGGCCATGAAAAAGGCTCGTACACCGGTGCCGATCATGTATGCATAGGCAAATTTGAGGCCGCCAACGGCGGTACCCTGTTCCTGGATGAAATCGCTAACATGTCTTTATCCGCACAAGCCAAATTATTGCGTGTACTTCAAGAGCGGGTTATTTACCGAATCGGGGCAATAAAACCTATTCCGGTCAATGTGCGGGTACTCGCGGCCAGCAATGAAGATTTGCTGGATGCAGTGGTCAAAGGGACCTTTCGTGAGGATTTATACTATCGCTTGAATGAATACGTTATTCGTCTTGAACCATTACGCAACCGGCATGAAGATATTCTTTTTTTGGCGCATCGTTTTATGGAAGAAACCTGCCTCGAATTAGGTAAAGAACCGCTTGATTTTTCTATTGCCGCCAAAGAGTCGCTACTTCGCTATCGTTGGCCAGGTAACGTGCGGGAATTGCGTGCTGTTATGCGACGTGCCGCCTTAATCTCTGAAAATGAAGTTGATGTTGAAGACCTCGGTTTAGTGTTCAGAGAAACAGCGGCATCGTTGCCAACGAAAAAAAATAATATTGATGTTATCCCGAACTTCTGTCTTGAAGGTTCTTCTCTTAAAGAAATAACCCAGCTAAACATTGATGAAATAGAACGTATCATTATTCAAGATACCCTGAAAAAAACCGGAAACAACAAAGCGGAAGCGGCAAGGCGCTTAAATATTGACTATAAAACACTGTGTTCAAAACTCAAAAAAATAAACATCTCCGAGGAGAAATCATGATGAGCGACAAAAAAGGTAATGTAACAGGTAATTTTGAAGGCATATTACGGGGCTTGGGCGATTTGGTTCAAAAGCTGGGCGATCTGGCCGAAAAAGGCGAAGAAATGAAACGCAGTGGCGTCTTCGATATTGATACCGGTGGTGGCAAAAATGCCAAGGCCGTCTACGGTTTTTCTATGAAAATGGGTCTGGATGGCAACCAGGAGCCGCGTGTGGAGCCTTTCGGTAATGTCCATCGCGATGAGAAAACCGGTGAAACAACAGTACAGGAAGTGTCTGAGCCGTTGATTGATGTGATCGAAGAAATTGATCACATTTTAGTGCTGGCGGAAATGCCGGGCGTTGCTGACGAAGATGTCCATTTAGATTTAAACGGTGACATTCTGGTGCTGCATGCTGAAAAAGGCAGCAAGAAATATCACAAAGAAATCGTGTTGCCGCGTGCGTTTGAGAACAACGCGATGGAGCGGTCTTGTCGAAACGGTATTTTAGAAGTCATCCTAAAAGGGTAAGTTGTCATGTCTGAAGAACTTAAGCTTAAAGTCGTTGAAGCGCAGCTAAAAGATACGGGGCGTGGTTACGCGCGTTTAGATCCTGCTGAT
>CAIUYS010000241.1 GCA_903903365.1 uncultured Methylococcaceae bacterium | reverse complement strand
CCGTGTTCTATGATCAAAGTCGGAATATGCTGAGTAGTTACGAAACTTAAACTGATTTGCCGTGCTGTGCAGGCACATCACGTTTTGTTTGTCCGGTATAAAGTTGTCTGGGGCGGCCGATTTTTTGATCGGGATCGGCGATCATTTCATCCCAATGCGCAATCCACCCAACGGTTCTGCCCATTGCAAACATGGCGGTAAACATATTGGTGGGTATGCCTAAAGCGTGAAATACAATGCCTGAATAAAAATCGACATTGGGGTAGAGTTTTTTCTGTATAAAGTAATCATCTTCAAGAGCAATACGCTCAAGTTCAAGGGCTAATTTAAACAATTTGTCATCATGTAAACCCAGTTCGGTGAGTACTTCATGACAGGTTGCACGCATTAATTTGGCGCGTGGATCATGGTTTTTATAAACGCGGTGACCAAAACCCATCAATCGGAACGGGTCGTTTTTATCTTTGGCTTTGGCTATGTAAGTAGGGATACGCGAAACATCACCAATTTCAGTTAGCATATTAAGTACGGCTTCATTAGCGCCGCCGTGGGCTGCACCCCAAAGACACGCAATACCGGAGGTAATGCAGGCGTAAGGATTGGCACCACTGGAACCTGCCAAGCGAACAGTAGACGTTGAAGCGTTCTGTTCATGGTCGGCATGAAGAATTAAAATTCTGTCCAAAGCGCGAACCAATACCGGATTGGGAACAAAATCATCGCACGGTGTCGCCAGCATCATACGCATAAAATTTTCCACATAACTTAATTTGTTTTGCGGATACATAAACGGCAGGCCGGTGCTGTATCTATGACACATGGCTACGATAGTAGGCACTTTGGCAATCAGGCGAACGGCACTCAGGTCACGATCTGTTTTGGATTTTATATCCAGCGCATCATGATAGAACGCTGACAAGGCGCCCACTACAGCAACCATAATGGCCATCGGGTGGGCATCACGGCGAAAGCCTTTGAAGAAATTGGTGAGTTGGTCATGCACCATCGTGTGCATCGTGATATTGCCCTCAAACTTCTGCATTTGTGCGTTATTGGGCAACTCACCATTCAGCAATAAATAGCAAACTTCCAGAAAGGTACATTTTTCTGCCAGTTGTTCAATAGGGTAACCACGATAAAGTAATACACCTGCTTCACCATCAATGTAAGTGATGGTAGAGCTGCAACTGGCAGTCGACGTAAAGCCGGGATCATAAGTAAACATGCCGGTCTGTTTATACAATGTCTCGACATCAATGACATCGGGGCCGGTAGATCCAGATAAAATAGGTAACTCACATAAAAGCTGAGCGTTCTCGTTTAAGGTCAGGCTACGTAGATTGGTCATGACTTTTCTCTCTGGATTAAAAACGGAATGGCACTATCATAACGCAGGTTTGGCTCAGGCGTGAACTACATTAGCGATGGCTTGCTTTGCCAGTTCAGTTACTTTAGCCCAGTCTTTTGATTTTACCGCATCCGCCGGGACTAGCCAGGAACCACCCACACAAGCGACATTGCTTAAGCTTAAATAAGCGCTGTAATTTTCGGGTGAAATGCCACCGGTCGGGCAAAAAGTAGCCGATGGAATAGGGCCGGCAATAGATTTTAGCATCGGTATGCCGCCTGCTGCTTCAGCAGGGAAAAATTTAAAATGATCCAGGCCGTATTCCATACCCAACATAAGCTCTGAAAGGCTTGATATGCCTGGAATCAAAGCAATATTTCCCGCTTTAGCCGCCGCTAGCAAAGTTGGCGTTAAACCGGGACTAATGGCAAATACCGCACCCGCCTCTTCAGCCGCTTTTAATTGTTCGGGTGTCGTAATTGTGCCGGCACCGACAATCGCCTCTTTAACTTCTCGGCTGATAAGTCTAATCGCTTCCAGTGCAATCGGTGTGCGCAGTGTGATTTCCAGCACTTTAATGCCGCCGGCAACCAGGGCTTTTGCCAAAGGCACCGCGTCATCCAGATTTTGAATGACCATAACAGGCATAACAGGGCCCGCGTTTAAAACGTCGGTAGGTTGGATTTTCCAGTTGTTTGTGTTCATAGGT
>CAIUYS010000240.1 GCA_903903365.1 uncultured Methylococcaceae bacterium | reverse complement strand
GACCCGCAAGTAAATCCGGTTTTCATGCCTTCTGCGCCGGGATAGCTGGCGGTAAATTTGTTAATGCCACGCAGTTCACGGCCTTTAAAATTAAACGTATGTGTAGCAAAATAGGGATAATAATTAGGGAAATTTCGTTGTGTCTTCCAGGCAAGCATGGCCATATCACGGGAAGTCGTTACCTGCCATTGATGCGGAAGGCCGGTTGCATTCATAAAATGCGTATCGTACATGCCTAAGGAATGCGCCTTGGAAGTCATTTTTACAGCAAAACTTTCTTCAGTACCGCCCAGATGTTCAGCCAAAACCACAGCAGCATCATTTGCTGAACGGGTAATAAGGGCTAAAATTGCATCTTGTACCGTTAACGTCTCGCCTTGTCGCAGACCCAATTTGCTGTTCGGCTGGAGAGAGGCGTGCCGAGATGCACGTAAGGTATCATATAGGTGAATTTGTCCCGCTTGTAACGCATCAAATGCCATATAAAGCGTCATTACTTTGGTGAGCGAAGCGGGATACCAAGAATGAGTTGCGTTTTCTTCGTGCAATACACTACCGTTATCCGCGTCGATTATTATGGCGGCATGTTGCCCATAACTGGATGCAGGCAGCATCAACAACCAGACAGGCATCAAAATAAGTAGTATCGATTTCACAGTATTCATTTAAAAAGAGGGGATCTAATAGGTTATGTTTCGGGTGTCTACTCACTATCAGTGAGCGAGTTTAAGTTATTTCAACTGGCAATCAAATGAATAATATAGGATTTTTTCAGAGTTAGTTGATGAGTACAGGCAATTGCAGAGTTTTTAAGCAAAAAATAATCCACATTCACTGGTAAATATAACAAAGGGGGTACATAATCTAAATCATACAAATGATAAAAACAGCCCGTTGGCTACACAGTAATAAATTCAGCTAACGACCATAAGCAGTTCTAATCGGGTATTCTATCAAATGACGCGCGTTGATAAAACGGTATTTTATTAAAACCGCCACAATTATCAACGGATGGTTAATTTATTGTGACAATTATAAGGCGCTTCGCCAAGGCAAATTCCCCAATAACTGCCAAAGTTACCTTCTTCATCGGGTTTCCAATTTTCTGAAAACGCTTCAAATACAACCCCTGACCAATTATTTTTAGCCAGTTTGTTAAAAGTTGATTCAACGACTAGCGTTTGATTTTTCTTGTTTGCAATACCACAATGCTCTCCGGTTTTAGTGTTGATTTCAGTCTCCCCGTCGGGGCCATTGGGCCAGCCAAACTCAGTGACTATAATCTCTTTATCGGGATAAGTCCGGTGAACATCTTCGACTCGCGCAAGATGGTAGTCAGCGGCTTTTTCTGCGGGTGTGCAAGTATGGCGGCCGGAAAACTTGTTTTCCCACCAAGGGAATATGTTAATCCCTATCCAGTCAACCTGGACTCCAAAACCGGTTTGCGCACAGGTCAAAGATCGATTGCACCACTCCCACCAAGTATCTATCGTAGTGATCGGTTGAGTTACACCGGCTTTGCGCAAGGCATCAATACAGCGGGTAATTTCACCATCAAAAGCATAAGCGTGACGGGTTCTTAATTCGGAACCGCAGCTTAGTTTTATAATGGTTTTCGGGAAGGCCTTGGCCACTTCAATCCCTTTAACAATCGATTGAGAATTAACCGCCAAGTCATCATCCAGCCAGAGAATGGCAATAACTTTAATATGTCGCGCTTCAGCGGCTGTAAAAATAGCGTCCAGTCCGTTAAGAACGCCGTAAGTCATGATGCAGCGAAAAGGCGTTTTTTTAATGAGTGTGTCCAGTAACTCGCTGATTAATTCTTTGGAGGGATGCGCTCCATAATTAGGATTAAACTGTCCCACATAAGGGCTAAATGCGGCACATTGCAACGTCTCTTGCCGAGGGTTTTTAATCAGGTTGTGAGCAGATGCATCATGCCCATAACTTAACAGCATGATAGAAATCATAAATAATAACAAATGCTTCATAAAAAACCAACTCAATGTGATTGTTGTCGTTACTGTCTGTCACTATCATAGGCGATTTTTATTTTTGGTCGTAAATATTATTAACAAATCCAATGTTGCCAAGCACTCCTAAGCTGCCTGTATACAGGATGTTGTTCTACAGGCATAAAATTCATGTCGTGGTCATGCGTTAAAATATTGTAAAAACTGATGCCAACTATTCAACCCTTCACACAAATAACCTGCTTAAGCTATGCAAAATTTCGGTCAAGTCATTTTGGTCCGCCATGACCTGATCAATATCCTTATAGGCGCCGGGAATTTCATCCAACACGCCTTTATCTTTCCTGCAAATAACGCCGGCAGTTTGTTTGATCAAATCTACTTCGGTAAAGCATTTTTCGGCGGCAGTTCTACTCATGCGACGTCCGGCACCATGAGCACTCGAACAAAAGCTGTCCGGATTGCCTTTACCCGCGACAATGTGCTGTCCACGACCTACCGGCACATCACGGGTAATTTGATCGAAAACTTTCTTTAAAGATTTATCGTCAAGATCATTAGACGTAATTGACAGCCTGGCGGCGACCATTCCACACCCAATATCAGCCCCCACGGCCGCCGGAATAATGGCTTTATGGGTAGCAATAACTGAGCCGATGGTGGCACCAAGACCAAAATGTATATCAGGCATGGCCGTCACATGATGATGAATGAACGGCATGCCGGCAATGTTGGCCAACTGTTCCTTTGAGCGTTCATCGACATCATGAGTCCAGATTTTGACGGGTACGCGTTGGTCGATCAGTACTTGTTGAACGGGCATTATTGACCTTCTCCATTATAGTTTTGGTGCTTACGAAGCTTCATAATTCGGCTATTTATTTAATGGGTTCAGGGTATATTTCGTAACTTTTCATTAGCCACAGGTTGACGCAGCTCAAATCAAATCAGGTAACTGTGGAATATTGTTTACGCCTAGTAGCCTATCCTTAAGATAATGCCAAAACGAAACCTTGTGTTTTAGGCAGGTTTTTTTTAAGCTGGCGAAAGTATCCCGGCACTTTCGACAGCATCACTACGTTTGCTGACACTTATTTTTCGTTTTTTTACGTAATCGTGGATATCCCGTTCGCTCAGGTTGTTATGGAGCGGAAGATACGGCTTGTAGAGAACACGAAGCAATTCGTGCTGATTGTTACCCATCCGTTTTAAGGACTGATTGAGTGTTGCATAGACCGTTTGGGTGCTGCACATTGTTTGAAAACGGAGTGTTATCGCCTCGACTTGGGTTGCGGTTGGGTCAAGTTTATAAGCCTTTAGATCTCGGTAAATCTGCCAGAGCTGTTCGCGCACGGCATCAACGGCGTTGACATGGTCGTCGTTTAAAGCAATAAGACGGTTTATGATGCGTTCGGCATGAATCCAGCACAGGACATGGTCAAAGACATTAAACTGTCCGGCATCATCGCTGATAATGCTTAAGTTAGCGGGAATGCCTTGGGCTAACTTTTGTACCATAGCCTTACCATTTTTGGATAATCGCCCCTGCTCCAAATCGGCAAACCTGAATTATATAGTTTTATCTCCGTGTACATGGTGAAAGACCAGGAAATCAGTCAATACAGCGATGACCTTGAGATTAATTGCGTACCTTAGTCTATACTTAAATCATACGCAAATCGTAGGCTTTATCACCTTTTCTCTTCGGACATAGCTATCTACATTTAGTGAGCAGGATGAGCTGTTCTTTGGTGTTTATCATAATTAAAAAGGTAACTTGCATTAGAAAACCTCCTAGTCAACATAATTCAAAGCATCTCCAGCGTGGAAATTTATCAGGCAACGCTCCCGAGTAGCGTGACGCTGGAACTTGGGAACAATAGAGTTGAAATTTTTTTTAGTTCCCCCCTTTTCAAATGGGGGAGGGGAATATTTATTAAGTAAGCAGATAATTTTAACAGAGTGATGTCGATCTGGGTTTGCAACCACAATCATGCTTCTGTTAAAAAGAGGTTGAACCTTTTCTTCCTAATACACTGACAAAGAATAATATAAACTCATCAGATGGAGCAAAAATTGAACAATTTATTTTTACGACTCAAAGAAAAGCATGCAGTCATTGGTATTATTGGCCTCGGTTATGTTGGTC
>CAIUYS010000239.1 GCA_903903365.1 uncultured Methylococcaceae bacterium | reverse complement strand
CTTATGCCCTCATTATGGCGTTTGCGGCGGTTGCAGTTTTCAGCATGTTGAATCGACTGCACAAATCAGAATCAAGCAAGAGTTACTGGCTGAACAATTTAAACGCATCGGCAAAGTTGAGATGCCTGAATTATGGGAACCCTTAGCGGGCCCGCATTGGGGTTATCGCCGTAAAGCGCGGATGGGTGTTAAATACGTCGCTAAAAAAAATCGCGTGCTGGTGGGTTTTAGAGAAAGACGACATCCGTATTTGGCTGAAATTGACAGTTGTATTGTGATGCATCCGATAGTCGGTACGAAATTATTAGCCTTGGGTGAAATGATTGCCGAATTGACCATCAGGGACAAAATCCCCCAGATAGAAGTGGCCATTGGTGACGACCAGTGTGTGCTGTCTATTCGTGTACTGGAGCCACCCACCGAGGCCGACAAGGAACTGATGCGGGCTTTTGGTCATGCGCATAATATGAGTTTGTGTCTGCAATCCAAAGGCCCCGACACGATTGTACCGCTGGACGGTGAACCCGAAATCATACCGACTTATGCGCTGCCTGACCAGAATTTGGAATTTAAATTTAAACCCGCCATGTTCACTCAGGTTAATTATGAAATTAACAAACAAATGATCAACCGAGTGCTGGAGACGTTAAATCTTAATGAAAACGATACCGTGCTGGATTTATTTTGCGGCTTGGGTAATTTTACCTTGCCGATGGCAAAATTTGCCGGACGGGTCGTTGGGGTAGAAGGGGATCAGCCTTTGGTTAATCATGCCAAAGAAAACGCGCGTCATAACGGCATCACCAATGTTGAATTTTATGCCGCCGATTTAAGCAAAGATCTGAGCGATCAACCCTGGGCCAATCAAAAGTATAACAAGATTATGCTGGATCCCTCCAGAGCCGGTGCCTCCGAGGTTTTGCAGCATTTTAAAAAATGGCAGCCTGAGCAGATTGTTTATGTGTCCTGTAATCCATCAACGCTTGCCCGTGATGCGGGAATCCTGGTTAACGAACTGGGTTATAAACTGGTTAAAGCCGGAGTAATGGATATGTTTCCACAAACAGGCCATGTGGAATCGATAGCCTTGTTTGAAAAGTAAATAACGCGCAAGTACAAAAAAACACGTTGCCTCGATGGTGCAAAGCACCATCGAGGCAACGTGCTGTTTTGTAGAACACAATGCCTTACTCACAATCCATAATCTTTCAGATCTAACCTTCCAAAACCGTCTAATCATTTACTGGTTTGTGTATTTTTTAATAAAAATATAACGGAGAATTAATATGAGTGGAAAAAACTTTATAGAACCCCCATTAATTAATCAAACACCACGGCTTGATCGTAACAGCGTGGTGAATGCGGTGCGTAAATGGGGCGATGTCAGTACAGATGGCATATTGGATGACAAATGCCAAATTTTTACCGATCCACACATTGATGGTCTTATTGGCTATCGCATTGAAGCCGGTAACGCCGTGGTTTTTGGTGATCCGGTATGTGCCGCAGCAGATAAGCCAAGGCTAGCCAAAGCATTTCAACAGTTTTGCCGGGATCAGAAAATTGGCGTGGTATATATTATTGTGTCAGAAGAATTTGCCAACTGGGCCGTTCAAAATATGCGTTCTGTTTTGATTGATTTTGCCGAGAGATTTGAATTAAATCCCCAGAGCAATCCTGTTGACCACGCAGGATCAAATCCCGGTTTGGTGCGTAAAAAAGTGAGGCATGCCCTTAAAGAAGGCGCTTTTGTACAAGAATATTTAGGTGATGATCTTGCCATTGAAAAAGCAATAGAGAACATTGCAATAACATGGCAAAAAGCACGACTGGGGCCACAGGTCTTTTTAGCTCAATTTACGTTTTTTAATGATCGTGAAGGCAAACGCTGGTTTTATGCCAAACAAGGCGAGAAAATAGTAGGCATGTTAATACTTAACCAGTTGCAAGCGCAAAATGGATGGTTTTTAAATAACGTCATGATAAGCAAAGACGCGCCGCATGGTATCTCGGAATTATTGATCATATCGACGCTACAAGCCTTGGAAAAAGAACAGTGTCAGTCAGTGATAATTGGCCCGGTTCCGAGGCAACAACTGGGTAAAATCAGCGGATTAGGCCGATTTTCAGAACTAATCACCCGCTGGATATATAAGCTGGCAAAGAAAATTTTTCATCTTGGCGGTCATGAAGCCTTCTGGGGAAAATTCCAGCCGACAATTTATTCCTCTTATTTACTGTTTCCTGAAAAAAACCTGTCATTTTCAAGTATAAAAGCGCTTCTGAAAGCACTGAATATTCATCGTTAAAAAGTAAATTGTAAGCCTGATTTGCTTTCCAAATAACAGCACGGGACCGATGGCGTGGGTGATTTTTTTTTTGCGAATGTCGATGGGGCAAAGGATATTTATTCAACCCTGCTTTATATGAGGTACTTTTCATATTTGAAAACAGTCGTATGAAGGATTGATTAATCCTATATCATAGGGGTTGGGAAGCATAAGCTTCTCATGTTTTTATTCCGGACCCTCTCCGGTACTCTTAATTAAAGGCTTTTTAAATATTATGAATTTCATTAAAAAAACAGCGATCACCGTCCTTATGGCGATCTCTTTAGGCGCTATCAGCGCTACAGCTTTCGCGGAAGAAGCGGCTAAAAGTCTCGATGTAAGCATCAGTGAAACTATTACGCATGTTGAGCAAGCCTTGGCAGAAGTCAATAAAAGTGATTTTTCTGCTGCCTTATTGCATTTAAAATCAGCGCGTTTATCTTCAGAGCGTATTGCAGGCCATGAAGCTGTTGTAAAACAAGCTAACGCCAGCGTTATTCAAGCCCAAATACAATCCAAATTTGGCGATATTCAAAAGTCAGCTGACGAATTAAATAAAGCCTTGGTTCTTTATAAGACGCTGTAAATTTCTCTCGCAGGAAAGAATGTCAATGCGGTGGGCAGATTTTTGCCCGCCGTTTTTTTGCCCGACTCCTGTGCTTTTATCCGCTCATTTTCGGGTG
>CAIUYS010000238.1 GCA_903903365.1 uncultured Methylococcaceae bacterium | reverse complement strand
CAGCGTGTACCGGAACTCCCGATGGCTTAACAGTGATTGATGGCTTTGAGGCTAACCGTTATATGGGCACCTGGTACGAGATAGCAAGACTGGATCATCGTTTTGAAAGGGGCCTGAATAACATCTCGGCCACTTACTCATTAACAGAGGACGGCGGCGTCAAAGTGCTTAACAAAGGCTGGAATCAGGCGGATGGACAATGGGAACAGGCTGAAGGCAAGGCCTATTTTGTAGAACAACCCGACAAAGGCCATTTAAAGGTTTCTTTCTTCGGCCCGTTTTATGGTGGCTATAACATCATCGACCTGGATAAAAAAGACTACGCCTATTCGATGATTACCGGCCCTGATAAATCTTATTTTTGGATATTATCAAGAACCAAACAGTTGCCAAAAGCGACTCTTGATGCGTTAATTGAAAAAGCAAAAAAAATGGGCTTTGCCACAGACCAGTTTATCTTTGTTAATCAGGACTAATTTGACGTTAACAGAACCTGCCATTTTAGGCGGGTAGCCAACTTTCAGTGGATCGGGTCGGGGTGACGGGATTGCGCCCGCCACCCCGACCCGATCCCCATAGACATCAAGTTAAGACATTTCGCCACGAAGAACACGAAGATTTTACTTTGGTTTTTCTCGTGAACTTCGTGTCTTCGTGGTCTGTAATATCTTTAAGTTGATGTGTATGGTGGTACGCGATACGCACCCTACTACTTGGGTAATTTTCTGCGAAAGACATGCCCCGTTATCCCGCAAAGATCACATCAAAGCGTTTCATTAATACGGCAATGTCTTTTCTATAAACCGCCTCAACAGGCAAACACAAGTCCTCCGGATTTAAACCACGTTCCTGCAAAGACTCAACTTCGATGACAATGTCCTTAACCTCATAAATTTCCAAGGCATTAAAAATAGCGGCCGTATCTTTCATCCCGGTATTTTCTGGTTGTTGATTTTTTTTTAACTGAAACACGCCATCATCCAACAATAAAATACTAACCGGCTGATCAAAAGCCGCCGTGGTTAAAATAATATCCAATATTTCCTGAACATACGCGCCACTGTGGGCCGGTTTACGCAACACAAATAAATAACTTTTCATTCCTAATTATCCAAATACAATAAACCGATCTGCTTCAAGCGTAGCTTCAACCAGTTGCCCCAGACCGGAAATCCGAAAGCCATCGGCCAGCTCAACATCCTGCTTACCTTGTCTTTTGGCTTCATCGGCACACAGCAATCCGCGCCGTTGAGCAGCCGAAATACACACCACTAAATCAATTTGATGACGCATCGCCAAGTCACTCCATTGTGCAGTAATATGCAATTCATCATCAGGCGGCGTTGCGTATTTAAAAGCATGATAAACGCCGTCGTGATAAAAAAACACCCGAAAAACCTCATGACCCAGCGCCAAAGCGGCCTTAATAAACTGATAAGCAGTCTGTCCGGCATTTGAATGATAGGGACTGCTATTAACTTGAATGGAAAATTTCATTTTGTAACTATATTTCTTAGGTTATATTTAGGTGAGATGTTTTATAATAAATAGCTGATATTCTATTATGATTAACTAATTTCCTGCTGATTTAGTTGCACTCTTATTGTAACCCCCCTGAGACCTCATGTTTAAACCCACTGCTATCACACTGGCATTAAGCCTTGCCCTTTTCCCTGCACCCCAGCAAGCTAATGAGCAACGGGTTATCGTTACCCACAAAAGCTTGCCAGCGCCACAGCCTGATACCCTTGGCGGTCAAGAGGCCAACTCGCCGGCACAGCAAGCGCCTGCGATTAAAAAAATCGAATTGCCTGATATGGGTGATTCTTCCGGCACCCTGATTTCACCCGCCGAAGAAAAAGAATTTGGCGAAGCTTTTTTTAGAAGCCTGCACTCACAGATCACCATTAATCAGGATGCCGAGATTCAAGAATACATTCAGTCAATAGGTCAAAAACTGGCGGCCAATAGTGATGCACCCGAACATCCTTTCCATTTTTTTGTGGTGATGGAAAATGACATTAACGCTTTTGCAGGACCCGGTGGTTATATTGGCGTTAACTCAGGATTAATTTTAATGACCGAAGCCGAAAGTGAATTAGCTTCCGTTATGGGGCACGAAATTGCGCACGTTACCCAGCGCCATTTATTCCGTGCCGCCGAAGCTGCGGGTCGTTTATCTATTCCCTCGGCAGCCGGAATGCTGGCAGCCATTTTATTAGGCACACAATCACCGGCCATGGGACAAGCCGCCATCATGGCCATTATGGCCGGTAACGTCCAGTTTCAAATTAATTTTACCCGCGAAAATGAAGAAGAGGCAGACCGTGTCGGCATGCAAACCTTGGCCGCCTCACGATACGATCCGCGAAGTATGCCAACATTCTTTGAACGCTTACAACAAGCAACCCGTTATTACGGACAAGCGGTACCTGAATTTTTACGGACTCACCCGGTGACCGCATCACGTATTTCCGACACGCGCGGACGTGCTGAAACGTATCCTTATAAGCAATATCCTGATTCGCTGGGCTATCAATTAACCAAAGCAAAAATACGTGTTTTATCAGATACCAATACTGCCGCAGCCACTGAATATTTTCAGTCCCGACTCACGCAAGGCACTGTCGAGCAACGAACTGTTGCCCGTTACGGCATGGGCTTAATCGCACTTAAAGCGGAGAAATTTAAAGAGGCTGAAGGCGTTTTCCAAACATTAATACACGACTATCCCGAACAACCTCAATACGCAATCGCACTTGCCCGCGCGGCTCTGGATGCACGCAATTATCCACTGGCTGTTAATCGTTATAAAAAACTAACTGAACAATTCCCTGATAATGACGCCATTAAACTTGATTATATTGCGTCTTTATTAAAAACAGAGAAAGCGGATCTGGCGCGAAACAACTTATTATCGTTGAACCCTCAAATGCAGCGCCTGCCGACTTATTGGGAACTATTGGCACAAGCTTACAGCGACCTGAATCAACCCGCTGAATCTCATCGCTATCTTGCAGAATACTACTATGCCATGGGGCAAACCAAAGATGCTATTTTGCAGATAAAACTGGCTCAAGAATCAAAAGGACTCAATTTTCAGTTATCTTCAATATTGAGTGAACGCCTCCACTTTTTCTTTAATCAAGAACAAGAAGCAAAACGTAACCGCTAAGCGACAACATAGCTTGCCTTTAAAAAAAGCACTCAGTGCCTGATTTTTTGTACACTAGCAATATCCAAATAATTATAATTAACTGTTTTTATTGGCTATTTTAAGATTTCACTATTTTTTCAATAAAAACCCTTTTTTTTTGTGGACGCTGGCAATTTATTAGATATAAAATACGCCAGCTTTACGGGGCTAGGCTGGTTTAACAACCGGTTAAAAGAGGGGGGAGAGGTAGCCTTAACGGGCGCACATATAACAATAATAAAAGAGAGTAACACTTCGTGAGTTGGGCTGTGTAAGTAACAGCTTAAATAATAAAAATAATAAAACTCAACGCGCCCGCTTTATGCGGGCTTTTTATTGCCTGTTGTTTAATCCATTTATAATATTTACGCTGTAAGTAAGTATTCAGTCCCTCTTTGAAAAAGAGAGGTTAGGGGAGATTTTATTAGATAAATCCCCCTCTGCCCCCTCGCTTTGCTCTCCCCCTTTTTCAAAGGGGGAGGTGAATATTTACAGTAGCTTTGATATGACGTAGTGAAATCGAGATATTCGGAGTTAATAATTCCTCGATTCCGCTTTGCTGTATCGAGGCTACTTGCTCTCGTACCGTGTGCCGGCAACCCTTATTCCGGCAGTTTCTGGCACTCAATCTGCTTATTAAATTCGGGAAAGTCAAGGTAAGAAAACTTGATGATTGAGTATCCGTTAAGTCCGTGCCATCTGTGTTCTATTTTTTAATTGACGAGATTTTAAATTTTTCAACTGATTCTTTAAATCGTTTAAAATCATCCAAACCTGCATTTTTACCGTAATGTAACTTGATAAATAAATCAGTAATTTAGTCTATAGCCGCGGCTTGTTCGGGTAACGTTATTTTGATTCTCTCGGCAAAATCTTTTGCGCCTTCACATTGTCCTTTGGGTAGTCCGCGTTTGGCCAGTTTTTTACAAAACCGGTTATAAATGCGCAAGACCGGATCGATGGCTTGTTGTTTTTGATATAACAATAACCAGCTTAGCAGGGCGGTTATCAAGCCAATGCTGCCAATCATCCAGTAAATCATGGCCTTGATGTCAGTGATGCCCAAGGATGACAAGAAGCTGGATTGGTTTTTGTTATCGTAGTTAATGACCCAGCGTTGCCAGTTGTAATCAATATTACTCCACAATTGACGGGTCTGTTTTAGCCAGTTAAAAGCCGTTTGCGCAGCAGCACCGGTGGGTGCAAAACTAATAATGCCGCCGGGCATCAGTTGGTCTATATTGATATTTCGCTCGATTCTTTCCGGTGCAATAGCGGCCGTGGGATCAAAGCGAACCCAGCCTTTATTTTCCAGCCAGACTTCTGCCCAGGCATGGGCATCCGCTTGGCGTATTTCCAAAAAATTGCCGACTTTGTTCCACTCTCCCCCCTGATAACCGGTGACCACACGGGCCGGAATGTTGGCAACCCGCATCAAATACACAAAGGCGGCGGCGTAATGGCTGCAAAATCCGTAACGGGTTTCAAACAAGAAAGTTTCAATCGGGTTTTCTTCCATCAAAGGCGGCGTTAAGGTGTAATGAAAATCTTCCTGTCTAAAATGGGTTAACAACTGCTTGATAAAAGCATCGGGTGTGCTGTCAAAGCCGTGCAATTGTTTGACCAGTTGTTTGATTTTATCGGATGGCGGGTTGGGTAATTGCGTTGCGTCTTTGTATTCGGTACGGGTAATAAAGCCGGTGTTGTAGTTGAGATAAGAGATGATTTTGTACTCGGTTCGTTTATCCGGACTTTCTGAGGTCATCAGTTGATAGTTGGCATTTTGGCTTAACGGTAAGGCATAGTCTGCCGGCATCTCCAGTGCAAAAACCCAGTTTTTATTCTGCGGCTCCATTAACAGGGTGTATTGATAGGGCGATCCGCTAAAAACAGGTTTGTCTAAAAACTGTTTAAACCGCAAATCCTTTATCTGCGTCCACTTTTTGCCATCGGTATACGACAAAACCGGCCCGCGCCAATAGCGTTGACTGGGCGGCGGCAAGTCTTTTGTAAATTTAACCCTGAAAACCAGCTCGTCCGACATGCCCAAGTCACTGATAGAGCCGGGTTCCATGCTATCGCTCAGGCCCGCTTTAGCTTGGTGTGGCTCGTTAAAAAACATCCATTTGGGCGCTTCAATCCGGGGGAACAGTATAAATAAAACCACCGCCATGGGGATGGCCTGAAGCAGAATAATACCGGCCGTTTTTAAGGCGGCGAAGGGCTGCGGCTTGCTGCTGTTGATACAAACCAAGGTCGCCAACAGCACGCAGCAAACAAACAAAATATAAGCGGCCATCAGCAGACTTTGCTGATATAAAAACTGTGAAGCCGCAACGATAAAAGCCAAGTAGGTAATCAGATAAAGCTCACGCTCTGATTTAATCTCCAATAATTTAAGCCCCAAGGCGGTGACAAACAGGCGGGTTCCGGCATCCCGTCCCAATAAGCCGTGATGCTGGCTATAAATCAAGACCAGTCCGCAGACGGTCAGGAAAAAAAGCGTCAGTTTATTGGGTAGCCAGTTTTGTTTCCAGATACCGATAAAACGCCAGCTTAACAGCAGATAAAAAAAGGCGAACAAGGGTATCGGAATATTTTTGCTATGCGGAAAGGCAATCAGCCCGATGGACGCCAGCAAAAAAATTAAAATGCTTTTGTTTGGGTCACTGTTCATATTTTTAAAACAGGGCCAGTGCTTCCAGGCACTTTCTGCTGTGACTTATCCCCGTATCGGGCAACAACTTTAATCCGGGCAAAGAAAAACCATAAGCTATACCGATATGTTCGGCATCAATCACCCAGCGGCATAGCTGGCTTAAACGCTCTTCGGTATTATGTCCGGGGGCATTTTCGTAATCCAGCCAAATTTCCGCTGAACTGTCACCCCCATATTGTTTGCTAAATAACCCCAGCCCTTTGGCAAAGGCTTTCCAATGTATTTGTTTGATGGAATCACCTGGCAGATATTCCTTTAAGCCGTAAAAATCATCAACGCCCTTCTGGCTAAAGCCCTGCTTGGCTTGAGCTGAAGGCGTTTCCGGAAAAGGCAGCTCTTGCAAAGACGGTTTTGGATAAACCAGCGCTTTAAGCGTAAACCGGACCGGCGACCAAACCCGAAATAAACCCAACGGATAGGTACTGGACAAGGTGATTGTACCTGCCGTGTGCCAGCCTCTTTTTTTGGTGAGGGAATACAGGGTTACGCAGGTTTTGCTTTGCGGCTTTATCGTCAGGCTTTCGGGTTGTTCCAATTTAATTTGTAAATTAAAGCGCTCCACATTAACTGGATTATCTATATAAATTGCAAACCCTGCCGCTTCTCCGGCAAAAACTGCCTTAGTCTGACCTTTTTGTAACTCCAGACCTGCCAACGCTTTATAGCTATGTAAAATGGTAATAAAAAAAATGCTGGCTAAGAGAAAAGCCAGTAAATAGACCAAGTTATTGTTATAAACGAAGGCAATCAATAATAGTAAAGCCGTCAGTATGGCAAAGTTAACGCCGCGATAAGTGGGCAAGATAAAGATGCGCCGATGCGTTAATATTATTGGTTCATCTGTCGCTTGCTCACCGCTAATAAAACGGCTAAGTCGAAAGCGTTCTTTTAAAGACATGGAATTCAATGGACAGCTACTTTGGCTAGAATGGGCGCGACGATGGCCGCTGAATCATTGTTGCCTGACCTTAACCGGTGTCCGGCGACAGCCGCCAACACGGCTTGCAAGTCCTCGGGAATAACGGCATCACGCTGATCCATAAATGCCCAGGCTTTGGCTGCGTTAAGCAAGGCCAGCCCGGCTCGGGGTGAAAGGCCGCAATGATAGTCTGATGACTCCCGCGTAAAGTTAATGATGGCCTGGCAATAATCCAACACGGCATTGGATACATAAACGCCGGTCGCCGCATCCTGCATCTTTAGCAGTTGTTCTGGCGGCAATTTTACCGGTAGCGATTCAATCAACGTATGTCTATTTCGCCCCTTAAGCAAAAGTCTTTCTGCATCATAATCCGGATAACCCAATTCAAGGCGCATTAAAAACCGGTCTAATTGCGACTCCGGCAAAGGAAATGTGCCTATTTGATGGGACGGGTTTTGGGTAGCAATAACAAAAAAAGGATTGGGCAACGGATAGGTTTTGCCTTCAACAGAAATAGTGTGCTCTTCCATGGCTTCTAAAAGCGCACTTTGTGCTTTGGGAGATGCGCGATTAATTTCATCCGCCAACACCATTTGATTAAAGATGGGGCCGGGATGAAATTTAAAAGTAAGGTTTTTAGCATCAAAAATGGACGCGCCTATAATGTCTGCCGGTAAAATATCACTGGTAAATTGAATCCTCTGATACTTTAATCCCAGTAATTTTGCTAACGTATACGCTAACGTTGTTTTGCCTACGCCGGGAATATCTTCTATCAATAAATGGCCCCGCGCAATCAGGCAGCACAGGGCAAGACGAATTTTATGCGCTTTACCCAGAATGATTTGATTGGCGGCATCCAGTAGATGATGTGTGTCATTTTGCATAAGGAATGATAGGATATCGAAAGTTATTGTGCTTCAGCTTGGTTTTAAAGCCGGATACAGAATTTAAGAATGACTCCATTTTACAAAAAGAGCAATAGTCTAATGAATGAATATGAAGAAGTCCGCAACCATTTAGTCGCCATGCTGGAAGATTTGAATCTTAGATTGTCCAGAATTACTGAAAATGTCAGGCATTCTGAGACGCCTTTAGAAAAAGACTTTGCGGAGCAGGCAACACAAAACGAGAATAATGAAGTGATGGATTACTTGGGTAATTCAGCCCGAACAGAAATAGACTCGATCAATCAGGCTATTGCCAAAATAGACAGCGGCCACTACGGTATTTGTCAGGTTTGCGATGAGCCGATTAATAAAGAGCGTTTAAAAGCCATGCCACATTCTGTTATGTGTGTTAAATGTGCCAGTAAAGCGGGGCATTAAGATTTCAAAGTTTGATTTTAACAATCAAACCCTTCTGTTGTATTATGCGAAAACTTTTACGCGCCCGTCAATAACCTGTTTAAGCCCCTGATAAGGAATCTCTTAAATTGTGCCAGAGATAATGTGAAGAGAAACCTATGCTAAAAATATTTTTACGCTGGCTACTGATTTTGTTGTACAAGGTCGAGGTTACCGGTCTGGATAATTACACTAAAGCCGGAAAACGGGTGTTGATTATAACGAATCACACCTCTTTTTTGGATCCCTTGCTACTGGGTGTGTTTTTACCCGATGACATAACTTTTGCCATCAACACGCAGGTTTCTCAACGCTGGTGGTTAAAACCTTTTTTGAGGTTGTCGAAAGTATTCCCGATGGATCCCACGCATCCATTATCCTTAAAAGATTTGATTCATTATCTTGAAAATGATACCAAAACCGTTATTTTTCCGGAAGGTCGAATTACGGTGACCGGTTCATTAATGAAAATTTATGACGGCACGGGCATGGTCGCCGATAAATCCAATGCCACTATTTTGCCAGTGCGCATATCGGGTGCCCAATATACGCATTTTTCAAAGTTACACCGAATTGTCCGTTTACGTTTATTTCCTAAAATAACCATTCAAATTTTACCGCCTACGCATATTTCTGCGCCCAAAAACCTCAGGGGCAAGGTGCGACGTACATACTGTGGTCATTTGTTGGCGGATATTATGACTAACATGATGTTTGCCACCGCCACTTACCGACAAACCATTTTTGCCAGTTTACTTGAGGCACGCAAGGTGCATGGCGGTCAGCATAAAATAGCTGAAGACCTGGATCGCAGCCTGTTGTCTTATGATGATTTAATCACACGCAGCATAGCCATCGGTCATGCCTTAAAAAACATCACGGCAACCGGTGCAAATGTCGGCGTTTTTCTGCCCAATTCCAGCAAAACCCTTATGACTGTCCTGGGCTTGCAGTTGCACGGTCGTGTGCCAGCCATGTTAAATTATTCAATGGGTTCAGAAGGTATGCCGTCTGCCTGTAAAATCGCTCAAGTCAACACCGTGTTAACGTCTCGCCGTTTTATAGAACTGGGTAATTTTAGCGAAGAAGCCGACCGGTTAAGCAAGCAGTGTACATTAGTCTATCTGGAAGATTTGGCTAAAAATATAGGCGCATTGGATAAGTTGTCCGCACTGATAAAAAGCAGAACAACGGCTTTTTGGTATAAAGACAAACAATTTAACCCGGATAGTCCGGCGGTGGTTTTATTTACCTCAGGATCGGAAGGAACCCCCAAAGGCGTCGTGCTTTCCCATGCCAACATTATAGGCAATCTAAAACAATTGGAAGCCTGCATCAGCTTTAATGCCAAGGATATAGTGCTTAATTTTTTGCCGATGTTTCATTCTTTTGGCTTTACGGTGGGTACCGTACTACCGATAATTAGCGGCATGAAAACTTTCTTTTATCCAACACCCCTGCATTATAGCGTTATCCCTGAAATTGCTTATGAAATTCATGCCACTATTATGTTTGGCACCAATACTTTTTTTGCAGCTTATGCCAAGCAAGCTCATCCTTATGACTTTTATAATATGCGCTATGTGGTTGCCGGAGCCGAAAAGCTACAGGAAAACACTCGCAAAATCTGGGCAGAAAAATTTGGAATTCGTATTTTGGAAGGTTATGGTGCCAGCGAAACCTCACCGATAATATCCGTTAACACACCGGTATATTATAAATCGGGTACTGTGGGTCGCTTTATGCCTTTTATAGAACACAAGCTGGAACCCGTTCCGGGTATTGATGATGCCGGACAACTGCATGTCAAAGGCCCCAATATCATGTTGGGTTATCTGTTGGCTGACAACCCCGGCAAACTGGTTCCGCCTGAATCCGTTTATGGCAAGAGCTGGTATGATACCGGCGATATTGTTAATGTCGATGATGATGGTTTCATCAGCATTCGCGGTCGTAGTAAACGTTTCGCTAAAATCGGTGGCGAAATGATCTCCTTAACCGTAGTAGAACAACTGGCGATTAATGCCTGGCCGCTTTCACATCACGCGGCAATCAGTTTGCCCGATGCAAAAAAAGGTGAACAGATTATTTTGGTGACGACTCAAAAACAGGCAACCATTAATGATTTGTTGGCCGTATCGCCCGGCATTACCAATATCAGCCTGCCCAAGAAAATTTTAATCGTTGATGAAATTCCGGTCATGGCGACGGGCAAAGTCAATTATCCAGCCGTTACCGCGCTGGTAACGGGTAAGTAGCGGGCATGAAATAACTTTGGCTTATGAAATATATGTACTTCCTCTACTCCGCTACACTTAAGGCAAACCAAAAACGGTAAAGAGAAATTTAATGTATCCTGTCATGACTATTACCCATTTTCATCCACAGAAAGGCATCAGCTTACCAAAATGAATCATGGCAAGGTGACCTCCAATATTGTTCAGGTTATTGAGCGGAAGATTTTTCTGGCGGAAGTTTGTTGGGAAAATGGCCGGATTATCGCCATTAACAAACGCGGCACTGAAGACCCTCGTTTGACTTATTTAATACCCGGCTTTATCGATGCGCATGTTCATATCGAAAGCTCTATGCTCACACCTTGCGAATTTGCCCGTATTGCCTGTCGGCATGGCACTGTAGCCACGGTTTCAGATCCCCATGAAATTGCTAACGTACTGGGGCTGGAAGGTATTTCTTTTATGGTGGATAACGCCCGGTTAACCCCTTTGCAGATTTTTTTTGGCGCACCGTCCTGTGTCCCTGCGACGCCTTTTGAAACCGCCGGTGCCGAGCTTGAAAGCGAACAACTGGCGTTTCTTTTTAAAAATAAGATTACCACCTATTTATCAGAAATGATGAATTACCCCGCCGTTTTGAATAACGATCCGGTTATACTGGCAAAGCTGGCATTAGCCAAGCGTTATGACTGTCCTGTTGACGGTCATGCACCCGGTTTAACCGGTGAGGCTATGCAACGTTATGTGAAGGCAGGTATTTCTACCGATCATGAATGCAGCTCCTTGATTGAAGCGAAAGAAAAATTGGCAGCCGGACTTTCTATTTTAATCAGAGAAGGTTCGGCGGCGCGTAACTTTGAAGCCTTACATCCGCTAATCAGCCAATATCCTGACAACGTCATGTTTTGCAGCGATGATAAACATCCTGATGATTTAGTCACCGGACATATCAACTTATTGGCAGCAAGGGCGGTCGCCAAAGGCCACTATGTCTTTGATGTGCTGCGTTGCGCCTGTTTAAATCCGGTTATGCACTATAATTTACCCGTTGGACAATTAAAAGTGGGTGACCGTATGGATGCCGTTGAAGTCGAAAACCTGTCGTCTTTTAGGCCTGTCAGTACCTGGATAGCGGGACAAAAAGTAGCTGAGCAGGGCAAAAGCCTGTTAACCAGTATCAAACCCACTCCGATTAATCGTTTTAATGCCAGAGCTATCACAGTCTCTGATCTGGATATAAGCGCAAGTGGTCAACAAATTCGAGTCATAAAAGTAGTGGATGGTGAATTATTTACCCATGAAGTACTGCATTATCCTAAAATTAAAGACCAAAAAATAATACCTGACCCGGAGCGGGATATTTTATTATTGGCCGTTATTAACCGCTATCATCCAGCCAAACCCGCCGTGGCTTTTATCGAGGGTTTCGGTTTACAACAAGGCGCGTTGGCATCCAGCGTTGCCCACGATTCTCATAACATTATTGCCGTTGGCACCCATGCCGCCTTTATTTGTCAAGCAGTTAACTCTATTATTTATGCCCAAGGCGGCATTGCCATTGCCAACAAAGAGGGGGTTAAACTTTTACCGCTCCCCATTGCCGGCTTGATGAGCGATGACGATGGCGATTGCGTTGCCGCGCGTTATGCAGAACTGGATAATAGTGCCAAACAAATGGGCTCACCGTTACGCGCCCCTTTTATGGCGCTGTCTTTTATGGCCTTATTGGTGATTCCTGATTTAAAACTAAGCGATCAGGGTTTATTTGATGGCAGAACGTTTACCTTTACTTCATTGACAGTGTAACCGGTATGCGTGAGTTATGGCTAAATCAACCACTGCTTACAATTATTCGTTATCATCGACGTAATTTGCAGTAACATTGAAAGGAAGCCCTATTCCCTAGCGTATCTGTCAGAGAAGTATACAATGGTGACCGTTGAATAAAATTTTTGAACATTCAACCAGCAAAAGAACGATGGGGTAATTTGCCTCAAAAGTGACCTGCATCACAACCGGTGTTGCGAAATTACGAAAATAAAGTATGCTTATTTCACCAAGCATATAATTGAAAAATTTTAGGCAGTCGATAAATCGGCTGCGTGTTTTATAACAAGAGGAGAATGAAAATGACAGAAACAATGAAAGTTGTACTGGCTGTTCTTGGTGTTTTTGTAGCCGGATTTATTATGGTGGGTGTCAGTAAAGATGAGCCGTCTGATGCACAAAAGGAAGCGGCGTCATCAATCAGAAACCTGGTTGCAATACAGACCATGGCGAATGACAAATGTCCGGCGGCGATTAAAAAAGAAACAGGAGAACAAGTCTATTTTCCTACCGAAACAAAAAGTGATAAAGAGTCTTATATCACTTTAATCTGGGCAGGTGAAAATACTAAAACGGGTGGTTTCAAAAAAGCCAGCTGCACATTACTGGGCTCTTT
>CAIUYS010000237.1 GCA_903903365.1 uncultured Methylococcaceae bacterium | reverse complement strand
GTTTGCCCCTGCATTTGCTGGAACGACGTGGTTAATAGCGGTGACTGTTCGTCATCCAGATCCTGCAAGGTTTCCAGATAACCTTTTAATACCGTTAACGGCGTTCTGAGTTCATGGGATACATTTGCTACAAAATCCTTACGCATGCGTTCCATCTTTTTTAGTTGCGTGACATCTTGTGCCAATAACAAGCGCAGTCCTGCCCCATAAGGTACAATCCGGACTTGCAAGGTAATGTGATGATCAACAGGTGACGGCAAAATGACGCATTCTTTGTAGTCCCCGACTTTTAGATATTGGATAAACTCGGGAAAGCGGATAAGGTTGGGGATGCGTTGGCCTTTATCAGACGCTTTTAAACCAAAAACATCTCTGGCGGCTTTATTTGCCCAGTCAATTTCATCATGAATACCCAGAACAACGGCGGCATCCGGTAACGCTTCCGTGGATTGACGAAACTGGTTAATCATTTTGCTCAGTTTCTTTTTACGGCGTTTATCATTCTTTTTAAGGCGATAGATGTGATAATAAATTTCTTCCCAAATACCGGACATTTTAGGCGCCCTGCCTCGACCTCCGGTACTGATCCATTTTTCAAATCGGGTAATCTGAACAACCTGACGCATAATGATGGCCAGCATCAGTAAAAACAGTAAGGGCAGAAAAAGTTTAGTTATTACGCCTACAACCGTAGTTACCAATAACAGCAAAAATACGGTGATAATTTCTCTTTGCCAGATACCCATAGCGCTTAATCCACTAATGAAAACCGATAACCAAAACCACGCACTGTTTGCACCAATTCTTCACGCCCGTGTTGCTCAAGAATTTTTCTAAGGCGACGAATATGTACATCAATAGTGCGCTCCTCAATATAAACACTGCGACCCCAAACCTGATCCAGCAATTGGGTGCGTGTGTAAACCTTATCAGGATGGGTCATAAAAAAATGCATCAACCGAAATTCGGTGGGGCTGACTTCCAATTGCTTGTCGCCAATACTGAGTCGGTGCTGTTCGGTATCCAGCATTAAATCGCCCAAGGTAATTTGCGCCAGACCTTGTATTTTTCCACTTCTGCGTAAAACGGCGCGAATACGCGCCACTAACTCTTTGGGCGAAAAGGGTTTGGTCATATAGTCATCAGCGCCAATTTCAAGGCCTCTCACTTTATCCTCTTCTTCACCGCGTGCAGTCAACAATATAATGGGGATGTCCCGATAAATAGGTTCTTTTTTTAAGCGTCTGGCCCATTCGGCACCACTGATGCCGGGTAACATCCAGTCCAGCAATATTAAATCCGGCAGGTTTTCATCCATTGCTTTTTGCGCCTCTTCTGCGTCGGCTGCGGCAATGGGCGTAAAACCGGACTGCTCAAGAATCATGATTAACATGCCTCTGATGGCATCTTCATCTTCTACAACGAGAATATTAAAACTGGACATAATTAATAGTTTGAATATAAATGAACCATTGTAACAAATAGCTTGTTACGATTTTATGACAAAATCTTATAAATTCAGTTTAAGGCTCAAAAATTTTTCCGTTTTATAGCTATTCAGTTGGTGTTGGCTTTAATCATAGAGTACAAATCTCACTGGTTATAGGGGTGCAACGCAATGCCGTTAAGTTAAGCATACAACTGGAGTAAAACAGCTTTAGCTGTTTTTACAGGCAATAGCTGAAGCTATTGCACTCCAGTTTTTTAAACAACTTACGCTTAACTTAATGGAAATGGGGTTTCAACGGATTTTATGTGTAGTCAAAAAAGGATCTTAAGTGTTTGCCGATATTTTTTGTGAGATGAAAAAACGTCCCTTATCCGTATCGTCAGTGTTCTATTGGTTAACGTCTGAGTCGTTACAACGTCAGATTGTTTAAATTTATGCTCCGGTTAGGTAAGCAATCATTTACAATGCAGCCATTATTTAATCAAAGCTGTTCTACTGCTGTTATAAAATGACGAATTTAAAAACTTATCTCACTGTACCCTATGCACAAAAAGATGCCGTAAAAGCGCTGGGAGCCAGATGGGATGCCGCCAACAAGAAATGGACTATATCCGCTGATAAAGACCTGGCTCTTTTTAAACAATGGCTGCCGCAAGCTGGCGCTTTGGACTTGCCCGCAGCAGCGACCGGTAAACCAAAGGTGCGTGCTTCATCCGCTGCCAAGGCTTCTGTCAAAAATACGGTTCTTGGCGTGATTACCCAAGCCGCAGATAAAATCTTTATGGCTTATAACGGCGATCAACCGCCTTGGGAATAATCCTTGTTTTTATACCTTATTAAACACAGCTAACAAATCCGGTTGCATAAAATGAACACTTTAAAATACTTGAACGGCTACTCGGTAACGGTAACAGATCAAGTACGCCAACTTATCGATAACGATAAATTGGCGGGGGTACTATTAAAAAAATATCCGATTAGTCATGACATCAGAACAGATAAAGCCCTTTATACCTACGTCGTGGATATGAAAAATCAGTTTCTTCGGCAATCCGGGCCGCTTAGCAAAGTGGTTTACGATGACAAAATTGACGTAATCCATCAGGCCTTGGGACTGCATTCGTTTGTATCCAGAGTTCAGGGCAACAACCTGAAATCAAAAAATGAAATCCGGATAGGATCAATTTTTAAAAATGGCCCCCTTGAATGTCTTAAAATGATTGTCGTGCATGAACTGGCGCATTTAAGAGAAAAACAGCACAACAAAGCGTTCTACAAATTATGTGAGTACATGGAACCCGACTATCACCAACTGGAATTTGATATGCGGCTTTATCTGACTTACCTCGATGTTGTCGGAAAACTTTATTAAATCAGCGTGTCACTATTTCCGTTGCACCAAAAACTTGTCCAGTTGATTGGCAAATGCTTGTATATCTTTTGAATTTAACGCAGCAGGGCCGCCAGTATCAATGC
>CAIUYS010000236.1 GCA_903903365.1 uncultured Methylococcaceae bacterium | reverse complement strand
TGCACCGTTTGGTGAGGTGAGCAAAATAGCATCAATCGCTTCTATACTATTGCGGAAATCTTCCGGCAAACGCACGGCGGCCGAGAAGCGTCGCTCACCTTCATAAATATCGGTTGCTTTTTTGCCTCCGATAGCCGTTTCAATGACATCATGAATATCCGAGGCATTAATGCCGTGTCTGGCAGTAGCTTCACGATTGACGGTAATCGATAAATATTGTTGGCCGGTAAGTCGCTCTACCCGAATATCCTGAGCACCTTTGATAGTGCCTGCCACCCGTGCAATATCGTTCGCTGTTGTTTTTAACTGTTCCAGATCATCGCCGAATACTTTCACCGCCAGATCTGAACGAACGCCGGTCAGCATTTCATCGACACGATCAGAAATCGGTTGCGCCATGATGACTTGTATGCCGGGTAAATTTTTGGTCAATTTGTCGCGAATCGCATCGGCAATCGTGTCCTGAGTCCAGCCTTCGGGCCATTCATTCCTTGGCTTTAAACTGACGATGGGTGTTGATTCGTTCTGACCTTGCGAGTCTGCCGGACTTTCTCCCCGGCCGATGTTGGTGACTGCCAGACTGACACCCGGAATATCCATCACCATACGCATGGCGTCCATTTCCATCTTGATGCCTTCTTGCAATGATATATTCGGCATCCGGTTGATTGCCGGAACAATAGAACCTTCCTTCATTTCAGGAATAAAAGCACTACCCAAAAGAGGCAGCAATGCCAGTGCGCCAATAAATAAACTGGTCGCCACAAAAACCACTGTCTTGCTTTTTTGCAGGGACAAGTCCAGCAGCTTCAGATAGGGCCGCTTCATCAAGGCGATAATACGCGTGTCGTGTTCTTTTGAATCGTGTCCCTGTAACAGAAAAGAGCATAAAACCGGCGTTAAGGTTAGCGACAAAACCAGTGAAATCAGCAAGGCAATCGCTATGGTATAAGCCAGCGGTGCAAACATCTTGCCTTCCATCCCTTGCAGAGTCATCAGGGGCAGAAACACCAGCACGATAATCCCCACACCAAATAATACGGGCGTGGCAACTTCCTGCGCAGCCGCCATCACCACTTTTATTCGACTGGTGGTACTGCCTTTACGCTCGGTGAGCAAACTGAAAGCATTTTCGACCACGACAACGGAGCCATCGACAATCAGTCCGATTGCAATAGCCAATCCACCCAGCGACATCAAGTTGGCAGAAATACCCAACTGGTTCATCACGATAAAAGTGGCCAGTGGCGTAACCACCAAGGTGCTTACAACGATGATACTGGAACGAATATCACCGAGAAACAGCAGCAGCGTGATAACCACCAGCGCAATGCCTTCAAGCAGTACCTTGGTGACGGTGTGCAAGGAAGCGTCAACCAGTTCGCTACGGTCATAATAAGGGATGATTTTCAGGTCATCCGGTAGCATACCTTGGTCATTGATTTCCTGAACGCGTGCCTTAATGCGACTAACAACGGCTTTGGCATTACCGCCGCGCAGCATCATGACAATGCCCCCAACCGATTCGGTATAACCGTTTTTTATCACTGCGCCAACCCGCACTTCGTGGCCGATTTTTACCTCGGCGACATCGTGAATATGTATGGGTACGCTTTGTTCTTCTTTGAGTACGATATTATCGATGTCAGTGACATCACGAATTAAGCCTACGCCCCGAATCAAATATTGTTCGGCATAATGGGGTAAAACACCGCCGCCACTGTTGGCGTTATTACGAATGAGCGCATTAAAGACTTCATCTAAAGTAATCTGATAATGGGACATACGATCAGGATTTATCAATACCTGGTATTGCTTGTTATAACCGCCCTGTGAATTAATTTCTGCAACCCCCGGTATGCCCCGCAACAAGGGACGCACTACCCAGTCTTGGGTTTCGCGGCGACGCATCAATTCTTCCGGTGTCAACGCCTGTTGTCCATCGTCGGCTTTATCCAAGGTGTATTGATACACTTCACCCAGTCCCGTAGAGACCGGGCCTAATATTGGATTAACACCTTCCGGCATGTTGTGATTAACCTCTATCAAACGCTCCATGACCAATTGTCTGGCAAAATAAACATCGGTATCGTCTGTAAATACCAGCGTTATAAGGGAAAGGCCGTTTTTATTTAATGAGCGCATTTCCGTCAGGCCTGGCAACCCCGTCATCGCAATTTCCAACGGCACCGTAATAAAACGCTCGACTTCTTCCGGTGAGCGTCCTGAAGATTCACTGGCAATTTGAACCTGTACGTTAGTGACATCGGGAAACGCATCGACCGACAGCGATTGCAATGCATGGATGCCGAACAGGGTTATGCCGGCCGCCAGCGCTATGACCAAAATGCGGTTGTTTAAACTTCCCCTAATGAGTGCTTCAATCATGGGTTACTCCAATTCCTTGCGCTGGCGTTCGCTGTTTAGATGAAATCCACCTTCTACAACCACTTTATCGCCTTGTTTCAAGCCTTCAAGAATACGCCGCACATTGCCGTAACGAATACCCAGTTTTACCGGTCTTAGTTGGAACTCTTCAGGCCCTGTCTCGACGAAAACGTGATCACTGTCATTGACACGCAATACGGCAGAATCCGGCAAAATCAATTCTTGTACATCCTGTTTACGAATCAACAGGTTTGCCAGCATGTGCGGTTTTAAATTACGCCGGGGATTGGGCAGCTCCATACGCACAGTAACGGTGCGCGTATCAGGATCAACCATGTCGGCGACATAACTTAAGTGACCACTTAATGCTGAATTCGGTAATGCGGCAATAGTGACTTCGGCTTCATCGCCTTTGTGCGCCCAGCTGGCTTGTTGCTCAGGCAGTTCTGCAACGACCCATACATAGGATAGATCGGCTACGGTAAATAAGGCATCCGCAGGCTGAACAACCTGTCCAACGGTGACTGTTCTTTCAACAATGGTGCCTTGAATGCTTGCGGTAATAGGTAAAATCGAATGAATTTTTCGCTCTTTGGAGAGTCGTGCCAAGTCATTGGTCGACATGCCAAACGCACGTAATTGATCGGTTGCTGTACGTAAATCTACGTCAGCTTCAGTTAGCGTAGCTTCTCTTTCCTGAAGGTCGGCGGCGGCAATAATGCCACTGGCCTCCAGTCGTTGGGCTCTGTTTACTGCCAGACGTCTTAAATTGACTTGTGAAGTAGTCTTTAGATAAGCTGATTGCGCCAAACCCAGTTCGGTACTGTTTAAAGTCGCGAGCTGTTCGCCTTTACGAACTTCCTGACCTACAACGGCCTCCGTTTCAATAATCCGGCCTGTCACCGTTGCACCGATTCGGGCAACATGTTGTTGATCCAAATCGATTCTCGCCGGCAAGCGAAATGAATCATGCACTTGACCTTCACCGATTGCGATGACTTTGATTTGCTTCATTAAGGCAGCGGTGGCTTTTACCATCGGAAATGAAGGATCGGCATTGCTTGTCGATGAGATCAGCAGCAGAGTAAAGAGTAACGGTTTAAATAAAGTCATGGCTTCAGGTTCTTTAAGTTAAATATAGCAATAGTGTATTACTATCAAGTAAAAAGAAATATGTCCACAAGCTTATCGATTGAGCCAAAATCAGTCAGTCTGACAAATCGGCAAGTTTGTGGATTTTCTTATTTACAAAAGTAACTAGCAATTTTTGTACCCATTAATTCATACACGACCACTTATACTGCTCAAGAATGGTTTTTAGGCACAGAGGAAGCTGGTATTTCTGGGCAGTTTTTAAACTTCAGAACGGCCATTTAAAATCACCATGGCTTCGTGTTTTTTAATTTTTTCTTTGCCGTGTAACGCAATGGTTTCAATTATAATGTTGTCGTCCGGTGCAGTTGCCAGGAAACTTTCTATAGTCTCCAAAATATCATGATCAATAAAATTGGCTTTACTCGCATCGATGGTGACTGTGCTTTGTTCCGGAATCTTTAAAATAAATTTTCTTAACAGTGCCTTGTTTAGAAAAGAAGCATCTTTGTTCAGTGACAACAAATAATGTGACCCGTCTTGAGTGAGGGTAATGGCCGCATGATAATTGGCTTTGATGACAAAAAACAAACCAATAACCATCCCTATAGCCATGCCCTTCAATAAATCCGTTACCAAAATTGCCGTTACGGTGATAACAAAAGGCAAAAATTGGCTCATGCCTTTTTGGTAAAAGGTCTTGAATAAGCGTGGATTGGCCAATTTATAACCGGTATGCAACAAGATGGCCGCTAAACAAGCCAGTGGAATAGTATTTAAGTAGTGCGCCAAAAACATAACGCTCAGCAACAAACACACGCCATGAGTGAAACAGGCTATTCGGGATTGACCGCCCGCATTGATGTTGGCCGCACTGCGCACAATGACGGCGGTGATCGGCAAGCCGCCCAGCAAGCCACTGATAATGTTGCCAACGCCTTGTGCCTTCAACTCCCGGTTGGTGGGCGCGAGACGTTTCAAAGGGTCCAGTTTATCCGTCGCTTCCAGACTTAACAGTGTTTCCAGGCTGGCGATAATGGCGATGGTTATTGCCACCGTATAGACATTAGGATTGCCAAGGTGGTCTAAGTAACCCGCATTTGGCAGTACCAAGTTATTGAAAAAATCTCCGGCTTTTTCCGACACCGGCAAGCTGACCAAATGTTCACTGCTGACCGCCCAGTCAGGGGCAAACTGTCGGGTGACTGTGTTGTAGCCAACACCCCAAACGACGGCTACTAAAGGGCCGGGGATCAATTTTAACCATTTTTTTTGTTTAAACCAGGGCGTAGTCCATAGTATTAACAGCAACACGGCTACCACACTGATAACAACCGAGCCTGGCGAAAAACCACCAAAGGCATTAAAGAGCTCAATCATGCTCGATTCGGCGGTTTCTTTCATATAACTCTCATCGCCCTCATAACTGGAATGGTAGCCTGTGGCATGAGGAATCTGCTTGATAATCAAAATTAAACCAATCGCTGCCAACATGCCTTCAATCACTGCGGAAGGAAAAAAAGCGCCAATAATGCCGGCTC
>CAIUYS010000235.1 GCA_903903365.1 uncultured Methylococcaceae bacterium | reverse complement strand
CAAGATGGACATTCAACTTATGTGGGCGAATGGAGTTTGGGGCTGCATTTAAAGTTTGTTTCGCTTTGGGCGGAAGGGCCTTTCACTGATACCTTGCAAGCAATGGACAGCTTTCAAAAATCACTGGCCTACCGAGCCTATGCGGCCGCTCAATTGATGACCTTTGAGAAATATTCGGGCTGGTTTTTTTGGAGTTATAAAACAGAAACTACTCCAGAATGGTGCTTTAGAGAATGCGTTAATCGGGGCTGGTTGCCTGACAACTTTGCCAGCGAAGCGCTGGATCAGGATAACAATTAAATGTTGGCAATCCAGACTGGACGGGGAACTCGCCCCGTTCATAACGTTTTAATTGGCTATAAAAAAACCAACATTAGGCCAAGCTCCTCTGAAAGTGGATTGATTTATTTAGCGGACACTTGGCATGATCGGTTGCGAAGGTCAAAAAGCTTCCGATAATCGCCAGCCATCGAAAAGCGCAAGGCCGATTTTTCATCTGTTTATTTAAAATCGGCACATAATTCTTTTTTTTAGTAAAAAAATCAATTAAAACAATACACTAAGTTCATTTCTTTCATCGGCAAAAAGATCGGCAAAAAATAAAATTAATAGTATAATTAAGCAATTAAAAACAATGTGTTGTAACATTTTTATATCGGCATGCCACTCTCTATTGAAACCCCTTCCCGAATCGAACCTTGTCTGCTTGAAAGCATTCCTATCGGCATTACCGATCTAATCGCAAATCTAACTGCGTCGTCAGAAAGACTTGCAAGCAGGTTACATCCGCGTACGGCGTCAAGCTTGGCTGAAATGGTTCGGATGATGAACTGTTATTATTCAAACCTTATTGAAGGACATAATACCAAGCCAAGGGATATTGAGCGGGCATTGGCGAATGATTTAGAAAAAGATGAATTACGTCGTAATTTTCAAATAGAAGCGCGTGCCCATGTCGGTTTACAACGCATGATTGATGAGCGTTATGCGACTGGAAATTTATCAGAACCGGCATCGATTGAATTTTTATGTTGGTTGCACCGTGAGTTTTACCGCGATGCGCCAGAATCAATGCTTTGGATTGAAAATGGAGAGCGTGGTTTTCGAATGGAGCCAGGGGTTTTTCGTTCCAGAGCTGAACACAATGTCTCGGTAGGGCGACATATTCCAACTGCTAGCGACCGTGTTGGCGTATTTATGCGCTACTTTGAGCAACGATATCGTTTGGCATCGATGGGTAAGGGTGCGCAGATTTTTGCCATGGCCGCTTCGCACCACCGCTTGGCTTATATTCATCCTTTTCCGGACGGAAACGGTCGTGTCAGCCGATTAATGAGTCATGCCATGGGATTAACCGCCGGAATTGGTGCCTCAGGGCTATGGTCTGTGTCCCGTGGTCTCGCGCGTGGACTGGAAAGCCGACAAGATTATAAAAATAAGATGGATTATGCCGATACGCCTAGACAAGGTGACTTGGACGGCCGTGGAAACTTATCCCAAAAGGCGTTACTTGATTTCGTTAGCTGGTTTTTGCAAGTATGCGTGGATCAGGTCGGCTTCATGAGCGGTTTATTTGAATTTGAGCGTTTAGCCGAGCGTCTGAAAGGCTATGTGGAAAGTCAGGGCTTAAAGCCGGAGGCTTTTTTTATTTTGGAAAGAGTACTGATTCAGGGCGAAATGCCGCGCGGTGAAGCCGAGCGTATCACCGGATTGAAAGAGCGTAGTGCCCGCATGGTGCTTTCAAGTTTAATTAATGATGGTATCTTGAAGTCGGCAACACCTAAAGGACCCGTATCACTCCATTTTGGTAGTGCCTCAATTGAATTTTTATTTCCACGGTTATTCACTGAGAACTAATATTTAGCTATTTTTTTAACACTTAACACCTAAAAATAGAAGCGAATCATGAATCATATTTACTTGGAAAGGCATGGCCCAGATAAATGAAACTTTATTGTCGATTGTTTAAATCTACCTGAAATTGCTCAATATCCATAATTGTCATTTGACAACTTCTTGCGGTAATACTACTATGTGGGAAAATTTTCGAGATCAATAATGCCCCATCAGAAAAAAGAGATCGCGGCCGCTTTAGAATATGCGTCAAGTAAGGGGTGGAGAATTGTAGAAGGTGGATCTCATGCATGGGGGCAAATGTATTGCCCTTACAACGATAAAGAATGTAGGTGCGGTGAATTTTGCAGGGCAAGCATTTGGAGTACACCAAAAAATCCGGGAAACCACGCCAAGCAAATTAGACGTATTGTTGATAACTGCATTATGCAAAAATACACAGATATTGGTGAGGAATAAGCGATGACTGATTATGATTTTACGCTGAAGTTTGATATTACTTCCCTTGAGTGCGAACCGGAATCCCTGTTAGATCAATTTTATGAGGCAGGATGTGATGATGCCATTATCGGGATTGGACGGCCAGGGCGAATCGCGCTGAATTTCACAAGAGAAGCCAGATCGGCATTAGAAGCAGTCTCAAGCGCACTAAAAGATGTTAATAAAGTAATCCCTAAAGCAAAGTTAATCGAAGCCACGCCCGATTTTGTTGGCTTAACCGATATTGCTGATATTTTGGGATGCAGTCGTCAAAATATCAGAAATATTTATATCAAATATCAGTCAACTTTTCCCTCGCCTATCCATGAGGGGAGCGTAACAATTTGGCATCTCGCTAAAGTGCTTTCTTGGTTCAAGGAGAAAGAAAATTACACTGTAGAAGACAGTTTGCTTGAAGTTTCGGAAACCAACATGAAAATCAACCTTGATCGACAAGTTTTGGAAGCAGCTTAGGATTGGCTATTGGTGGAGGGCTGTTTCAAAAAGACAATATCAATACCGGCCTTTCAGATTCGTAGTATTTTTAACGATATCACAGAACGTAATGTTAAGGGTTGTCTGATGCCTGCCCTTAATCACAGGCCTGCCAAGGTACCAGCAGAACGCTGAGGGCAGGCGTCGGACAAGCCTCGAGGGAGGAAATCGCGGGATATACCAAGGCGGGTCAGGGCCCGCGATGGACTATGGAGATTTGAGTGATTGATCTTTGTTTGACGTGCCAAGTAAGCCGGTCTGATGGGCTATTAGATAGTTTAGGTGAGCTCTTACGAAGCAGATACCTCTGATTTTTCGTTGCAGTGAAGTGCAAGAACTGGGGGTTTTACGCCACCAGACAAAGCCGTCCCGCATCGGCTCTGGCCGATGAAGCATTGGTGAGTGGCTTAACGCACTAGAGCTCATGGCCCACCTCGTTGCTGGGGTGGTGCGCGGATCAAAGGTTTGCGTGCCAGGATTTCGACAATGAGCATCGGCGCACCACAGTCAGAGCAAACGAAGACTGCTGGGACAGATTCTGCCGACGATTCGCTCACCGTTGCTTCCGCAGGGACGACGTGCAGCAACGCACGAATCTGCGCGAGTTTATCGTGTCGTCCGGTATTGGCAAGCCAGCCATAATGCCGAATGCGATGAAAACCACTGGGCAACACATGCAGCAGAAAACGGCGCATAAATTCGTCGGTAGCTAACGTCATGGTTTTATGGCGAGTCTTGCCTTTAGCCCGGTAATCTTTCCAGCGAAACGTGACACCCTGCTCGTTCATACTGATAAGCCGTGAGTTGGCAATCGCTACCCGGTGGGTATAGCGCGACAGATAAGCTAATACCGCCTTCGGTCCGGCAAACGGGCGTTTGGCGTAGACCACCCATTCGCATTTTTTCAGCGGTGCAAGCCAGTCGGCAAAGGCCGCCGGGTCAGCCAGATGGGCGTATTCACCGAAGAATTGCAATTGTCCAGCCGCCTGTACTTTGCTTAATTCCTCGAGAAAACGTCGTCGAAACAGTCGTGACAGCACCCGTACCGACAAGAAGAAACCCGGCTTGCAATTGATCCAGCGCTCACCGTCCAAGGATAACCCGCCGCCGGGGACGATGCCGTGCACATGCGGGTGATGGGTTAACGCCGATCCCCAGGTATGCAGAACCAGAGTGGCCCCGATCCGGGCACCCAGATGTTTAGGATCAGCGGCGATGGTGCATAGCGTTTCTGCGGCAATTTCAAACAGCAACCGATAGATTACCGTCTTGTTGGTGTAGGCAATGGCGCTGATCGGCGCAGGCAAGGTGAAGACTAAATGGTAATAATCCACTGGCAACAGATCGGCCTGCCGGGCTTCGAGCCAGCGTTTGGCGGCACTGGCCTGGCACTTCGGGCAGTGCCGGTTACGGCAGGAGTTATAGGCGATTTCGTCATGCTCACAGGCCGGACAATGCAATACATGCCCACCCAAAGTCGATGTACGACATTGTTCGATGGCCGACATGACTTTCAGTTGACCCAGACTTAAGTGCTGGTGCTGGGCTTGTCGCCAGGCCGGGCCGTGGCCGCGGAAGATATCCGCCACCTCCAGTGCGGGACACCCCATGACGCTGACCTACAACGGTTGCAAGGTCTTGATCGGACTGATGACTTCACGCAGCATATCGGTAGCCACCTGAGCGTACAGCGATGTGGTCTCCAGTTTCTTGTGACCGAGCAACACCTGAATGATGCGGATATCCACTTTCTGTTCCAATAAATGTGTTGCAAACGAATGTCTCAGCGTATGCATCGACACCCGCTTGGTTATTCCCGCGGCCTCTGCCGCGGCATGGACAGCACGGTTGAGTTGCCGGGTGCTGAGAGGATCAATGGGATCTAGGCCAGGAAATAACCAGCCACCTTGCAACATTTTGCCTTGGACATGGGCAAACTTCCACCAGGCGTGCAAGCGTTCCAGCAGCACCGGCGAGAGCATGGCGTAGCGATCCTTGCTGCCTTTGCCCTGTTCAATGCGCAGTGTCATGCGCTGGCTATCGATGTCGCTGATCTTCAGCGACACCACCTCGCTGACCCGCAAACCAGCACCGTAAGCGACGGATAATGCGGTCTGATGCTTGAGGTTGTCAGTGGCAGCGAGTAGGCGAGCCACCTCTTCGCGACTCAAGATCACCGGTAGTTTGTACGGCACATGCACCGAGTGCACCTTAGCCATTAACTCGGGGTGATTGAGCGTTGTTTCGAACAGAAACTTGAGTCCGGTGAGGGCTGCATTCAGAGAAATCGGTGAAATGCCCTGCTCAACCAGATGTAATTGATAACGGCGTAAATCTTCGTCGCTGGCGGTATCCGGCGAGCGCCCCAGGAATGCAGCGAAGCGCTTTACCACTCGAATATAACCGGTCTGGGTTTTAGGGGAAAGTTTACGCATCCGCATGTCGTCAATCATGCGTTGGCGTAATGGAGTGATGGTTTGAATTGTCGAAGTCATGACACTGCTCCTATCTTGAAACAAGGCGGATTGCCTTATTTCTTAACATAGGGAACAGTTACACTCTTTCAATCACTGGGAGGTTTAAAATCGCAGTCACCATAGCGCGTAGCGGTTTAGTCCGTCGACCCAAACCGGCCACTGAACTATGTAAATTCGCTGCGCCAAACCAGACGGACGCAGATAACATCTCCAACAGGATTTCGAAGGCGATTACTTGAAGCAAAACAGCCTAAGCTTAAATTGAGCATAGGCTGATTTTTTTGTTACCACTGTAGAATTTCCACCACGAAAGTTCGTGCTCGGGTGGCAGAGCCTTGATATGGCTGCTGATCGAGATATTATCAAGCTTTACTCGAACGCACTTATGTTAGAGTCAACAAGGCTGATAGTTTTTCAAAATCTAGCGGTTTAAGTAAATAATGGTTGAAACCAGCCGATTTTGCTAGATCAAAATCTTCAGGTTGCCCGTAACCCGT
>CAIUYS010000234.1 GCA_903903365.1 uncultured Methylococcaceae bacterium | reverse complement strand
GCCGTGACAGGCGCATCCGGTAAGCCAGACAAACAATCAGTGCCGCAAGCCCAGGGCCGACAAGACGCCATTCTGACAATAAGATGGTCGGCCTTAAGTGATGTGACACCTGTCTATGCGGGGCTTGTTGTGTGCAATGCCCACAGGTGCAAACCGTTTCGTAATAGGTGTGTTTGGTATTGGTCAAATGGATACCGGGCTTGTTCAGGTCTGCCCATTCCAAATCAACTGTTTCGAAGGCGGTATAGGCTTTCGCGGCATCTGGCTTCAATTTACGATCACAGCGTACGCAATTTTCCGGATAGTGATGTTCTTCGGCAGTTATCGCTATTTTTTGTTCCCGCCCGTAGCCGGGTGCCCCCATTTGTTTGCCAGCTTTCCGTGTGTCGTTTGTTGCAGCTTCCGGCTTCTTGGCGGGTTGTGTCTCGTCCGCCTCGGCAGGTGTTTTTTCCTCAAATTCAGTTTTCGATGCGTCTTCGACATCCAGGGCGTGATCATCATCACCATCGCCAACGCCAGCAAATTCATTCTGCCCTTGTTGTTGCTCCTCACCTTCATCGCCGGTATTCGTCTTATCCCACGGCAGGTCACTACTGGGTGGCCGTGAACTATTCCGCGATGTTTGACAATTCTGTAGTTTTCGAGTTACAACTAAGATATGTGTATCAATGTCAGGAAGCTCTAACATCACCCCCCATAAACATTCTGTTAAACCGACTCCCTGCTCTAAATATAATAGTAATGAATGACAGGTTTCAAGGGTTGAGCTGCCGTTCACTGGAAACTGTCGCCTGTCTCTTCCTGGCACACATATGAACTCCATGTCGCAATATTGCTTGCCGTAAAGCGGACGATCATGAATGACTCTTAATGGCCGTGATCAGCCAGTCAGTTCCAATTGTAAATCAACACACTCTCGTAGTAGCTTGTCCCTCCCCCCTCTTTTCAAAGAGGGGGGAGGTTGAATAATGACGTTTATTTTACGCGCATTCCCGCAATAGCCCCGTCATCCGGGCTTAAAATCCAAATATCCTTACCACCCGGGCCAGCGGCTAATACCATGCCTTCAGAGTTACCAAAGCGCATTTTTCTGGGTGCCAGATTAGCGATAACGAGGGTCAATTTGCCTTCAAGATCTTCCGGTGCGTAAGCGGATTTAATACCTGCCAATATATTGCGGGTTTCGTCGCCTATATCAACGGTCAGTTGTAATAGCTTATCAGAGCCTTCTATCGATTCGGCTTTGATGATTTTGGCAATACGTAAATCCAGCTTGGCAAAGTCATCAAATTCAATCGTGTTCGCTATGGGTTCAAATTTTTTCTCGGGTGCAACCTGGCTATGTTTATCAGCGGCGGTTTTTTCCAGATTTTCTTTGGATGCTTCAACAATCGCAGCAATTTTATCAGCTTCAACGCGAGTCATTAACGGTTTAAAGTCATTAATGGTATGGTTTAACAAAGGCTGTGCATCGACTGGCCACGCTTGTGAATCGATGTTTAAAAAGTGTTCGGCTTCTTTCACCAACGCTGGAATGACCGGTTTTAGAAAAACAGTCAGTAAACGAAACAGGTTGATCCCCATCGAACAAACATCGTGCAACTCTGTATCATTACCTTCCTGTTTGGCAATTAACCAAGGCTTTTTTTCATCAATATATTGATTGGCTTTATCTGCCAGCGCCATAATTTCACGCATGGCTTTACCAAATTCACGGGTTTCATAAAACTCTGCGATTTGTTTGTTGGCGTTGATAAAATCTTGATATAACAGCGGTTCAGAACAGGTAGCCGATAATGTATTGGCAAAGCGCTTGCTGATAAAACCGCTACAACGGCTGGCGATATTAACGACTTTACCGACCAGGTCAGAGTTAACCCGCTGACTGAAATCATCAAAGTTCAGGTCTATATCATCAACGCCTGCACTCAGTTTGGCGGCAAAATAATAGCGCAGATATTCCGGGTTTAAATGATCCAGATAGGTTCTTGCGGTAATAAAAGTGCCCCGGGATTTGGACATTTTTTCGCCATTGACGGTTAAAAAACCGTGCGCAAAAATGGCGGTAGGTGTTCTAAATTGAGCGCCGCTTAACATGGCAGGCCAGAACAAGGCATGGAAATAAATAATGTCTTTACCTATAAAATGGTAAAGCTCCGTTGTGCTGTCTTGTGCCCAGTACTCATCAAAATCCAGCTCTTTTTTAGCGCATAGATTTTTAAAACTTGCCATGTAACCGATAGGCGCATCCAGCCATACATAAAAATATTTTCCGGGAGCATCCGGAATTTCAAAGCCAAAATAAGGTGCGTCGCGAGAAATATCCCATTGCTGTAAACCGCTCTCTAACCATTCAGCTAATTTATTACGCACTTCGGGTTGCAAATGGCCGGCGCTGGTCCAATCGCGGAGCATCTCGGTAAAATCAGCCAGGTTAAAGAAGTAATGGACCGAATCTTTGTCAACAGGTTTTGCGCCTGAAATGGTGGAAACCGCGTTTTTCAGTTCGGTGGGCGCATAAGTTGCACCACAGGCCTCACAACTGTCACCGTATTGATCGTGTGCGCCGCATTTGGGGCATTCGCCTTTAATAAAACGGTCAGACAAAAACATGTTTTTAACTGGATCAAAGGCTTGGGTAATCGTGCGTGAACTGATATGTTCGGCATCACGCAAACGTTCATAAATCAATGATGAAAAGAGCCTGTTTTCTTCAGAATGCGTGCTGTGATAATTATCAAACGCCACACCAAATTCAGTAAAATCAGCCAAGTGCTCTATGCCAACCTGAGCGATTAGTTGTTCCGGTGTAATACCTTCCCGATCAGCTTTTAGCATAATAGGTGTTCCGTGGGTATCATCCGCACAAACGAAATAGCAGTGGTTGCCACGTTGTTTTTGGAAGCGCACCCAAATATCGGTTTGAATATATTCAACCAAATGACCTAAATGTATGGGGCCGTTGGCATAGGGGAGGGCGCTGGTGACGAGAATTTTTCTATCTGACATGATGCAAAGAATTAAGAGGTATGAAAACAAACAATTAGGTGATTATCGCATAAAATTAACGCTGCTACAGAATAGAACACCGCTAAAAAATAAATTTTATTAAAAAAACTGTAGAATACTCACTATCTTAAGTGGGTTCAGCGGTTAAAATTGAATTTACTTGCAAAATGTAGTGACTAAAATTACTGGGAATAATCATGGCATACCTCGAAAAAACGGCTGTAGAAGACCTGCTGAGAACCTTTATCGACCCCAATCATGGCATCGATTTGGTTACCGCAAAATCAGTTAAAGCAATCCATATCGAGGGTGCTAATGTCAGCGTTAAGCTGGAGTTGGGCTATCCTGCAAAAAGTACTATTGAACAACTAAAAGCGTCTGTTGAAGATTTACTGGCAACGCTGGACGGCGTAGAAAGTGTTACGGTTGATGTGACGGTAAAAATTCTGTCACATGCGGTACAACAGGCCTTAAAACCTCAGCCTAATATAAAAAATATTATTGCCGTCGCCTCTGGCAAAGGGGGTGTCGGCAAGTCAACGACAGCGGTTAATCTGGCGCTGGCATTGGCAGCAGAAGGGGCGACAGTCGGCATACTGGATGCTGATATTTATGGCCCCAGTATTCCAACCATGTTGGGCTTGTCGGGATATCCAGAAAGCGTAGACAATAAAACCATGACGCCTAAAATGGCTTACGGCGTGCAAACCATGTCGATTGGTTATTTGATTGATGCCGGTCAGCCGATGATTTGGCGTGGACCTATGGCAACCAACACCTTACAGCAGTTATTAAGAGATACCAACTGGGTTGATGTGGATTATTTAATCATCGACTTACCGCCCGGTACCGGTGATATTCAACTGACTTTAGCCCAACAAATCCCTGTTAGCGGTGCCGTTATCGTCACAACGCCCCAAGATATTGCCTTGATTGATGCCCAGCGCGGCTTGGGAATGTTTGCAAAAGTTAACGTGCCGGTACTGGGTATTGTTGAAAACATGAGTATGCATATTTGCAGCGAGTGTGGACACTCCGAGGCTATTTTTGGTGAAGGTGGCGGCGCTGCCATGGCCGATATAAACAAGGTTGATTTTCTGGGATCTCTGCCGTTAGATATTAGGATTCGACAACAAGCTGATTCAGGAATGCCTACCGTAGTGGCGGAACCTGATGGTCGTGCGGCTAAGATTTACAAAGAAATTGCACGTAAAACAGCAGCAAGGCTGGCATTAAAAAGCAAGGATTTTAGCACCCGATTTCCTAATATTGTGGTGCAAAATACTTGAGCTTCAAAGTTCAGTAGGGGCAAGGACAAGCTATAATTAACCTTTAACCTTTAACCTTTAACCTTTAACCTTTAACCTTTAACCTTTAACCTAATTAGTATTTCATGAGTATAAAGTCGGACAAGTGGATTCGCCGCATGGCGCAACAGCACGGCATGATAGAGCCGTTTGAAAGTGGTCAAGTCAGGGATTCTGAACAGGGCCGGGTTATTTCCTATGG
>CAIUYS010000233.1 GCA_903903365.1 uncultured Methylococcaceae bacterium | reverse complement strand
CATGCAATGGCTTGTCAATCCCGATGAGGAAATTCTCGACTGGAAAGCCGTGTGCGGGAAAACCGCACGCACGGTTTGGAGGGAGGGGAGGTTAATAGCCTTCCCTACCCCTATCACAAATTTATCGATAGACTATTAATGCGTTAGTCCTACATACGGGTGTATAAGCGTAGCGTCCAGAGTCAAGCAACAATTGAGTATTTATTGCGAGTTACCTTTATCGACTGTCTGGATTTTGAGGTTGACTATACTGTTCTTTTATAACTTTGTTATCTCTGTTCTTTTATAATAAAGTTAACAGTGGGTGATGGGTAGCGGATCAGCTGACCTTTTTTAATTATATTCATAATAGAGTAGCCATGAAAATTCGTGTTATTAAAAAAAAATTATCAAATCCTCGTGTTAGAAGGCGATTAAAAATTGGTCTTTCTGTTTTTGGTGGCGCGATTATGATGGTTGTACTGTTTAAAATTGTCTACGATATTGGTTATTTTGATGCGCAGTCACTTAAAAATGCCAATAACGCCGAGCTAATTCATACGGATGATCGAGTACTGACAATGGAATCGGCTCAGCATATTGTGTCTGGAGCGCTAAAAGAAGACTTTAATAACCCAAAAACAATTGTACAGATGATTATTAATAACGATAATAAATTGTCAACCATCATTATAGAAAATAATAAGGTTAAAAAAATTGCGTGGATCATCAATATGCGTTTGTTTTTTACCGGCGATCTATTTAACGACGAAGGCATTAATTTAACCGAAGGTATCGAACGTCAACACAATGAGATCTTTGCACGATAAATAGCATAGCGGGGGCTTGAATACTTCCAACTTTATTAAATTAAGAGCTGAGCTGGATCATGAATTTACAGATGTTTGGGTTTAAATATTTCTCATCCATTACTTATCCCACGTTAAAGTTAGTCATTGTCGCGCTAATAACACTTAATGTTGTTATCTATGCGGTGGTTGATACCTTGATTAGCGCGGTTGATAGCTTGGCTTGGCTGCTGTTGCTGGTGCTTTATGAACTGGAAGCAAATAGCGCTGTTCTGTTGGCTGAAATAAAAATGCAGCGGATACGCAGTTTTTTGATCGCGGTTATTGCGCTGGTGTTTGTCGGTTATGTGCATGACCATGAGTGGTTGGCGGTAATCAATGCTGTATTCTGGTTTGCGTTGATTATTTTGCTTGAGTTGGAAGTGCGCTTGCCTGATAAGGTATCTAAGTACCGGCTAAGTTATTGGTGGGCAACCGTGATTGTTTTTGCCGGATTAATTGGGGTGGTGATTGTTTGGGCTTGGCAATCGGCATGGTTGGAAGTTTACGATGCAATAGTGTGGATAGTTGCCTTTGGCTCGATTGAAGTCGATATTGCTCAGCTTTTGCAACGAAAATACCTGAGAAATCCGGATTGATAAGGGACTCCAGACGTGTAAAACGGCATCCAGCTTTTTTCACATCCAGTATTAGTTTTGCCATTAAACTGGAATACCGGCACAGCACTGTTTGTAGCCAAAAAACGCGCATTGGGTTCAAAATCTGGAATGAAATAAATCAAGGAGTTTAATAAATTGAAATTAAAAGAAAAAGAGGTTGAAGTCGGGTACTTGTATTTAACCGGAGCCAATCAATATCGTGCAGTGCTGGCGATGAAAGGTGAGTTTATGATTTATGCGCCCGGTGTGGAAGGGACTGCACCCTTAAATCTGACTTCTACAAAAATGCCGTTTGAAAATCAGCCCTTCAAGAAGTGTCAAATCGTTACCTTTGCCAAAAAGGATTATCAAGCATTTGACTTTAACGGCACTAAATCTATCAAGCATAAATTGAATGAATTACAGTTGGCAGAAGTCAGTGCGCAGTGTAATGCCAAGTCAGCTATTGCTACTCTGTTAGCCGAATAAAACACATTAATCAACCTTATGACCATGAAAACAACAGCAAATGATCTAAAAATAGTATTGCAAAACGCTTTGCTCTATGACGGAAAAATGGAATATGAGTTATATGAATATGAATTTGAAGAGTTATTGGAGGAATTATTAGCAACTCTGATTAAAGATAAAGATGACTTTCTCTTTGCAATCACCACGCATAAAAATGATATAACGGGTAAAGAGGATACGGCAATGGTTTTAATTGACGCATCAGGTAAAGCATATATCAATGAATTGGCCAGGGATAAACTAAAGGAAGTGTGGGAAGACGATTATCAACGCAGGATGACAAAATTAATTCCTGACTTTGCCAAACAATTATATAAAGGCGACATTCCAATCACTGGCATTAAAACTGTCGTGTCTGCCAAATCATAACAATATTTTAAAAAGGTAAATAGCCAATGAACACGGAAGCAGATTTACAAAACTCTTTAGACGAGGCTCAAGGAAGAAATCCTCTTGAATTTCCATTTGGATTTTATATTGAAGACGATCACGAGCAGAGTGCGGGTGGCAGTTTCTTTTGGTATAAGACTGAAAAAGAGATGCAACAAGCGATACAAAATGATTTCATCAATGCGCTTTCTGATGGCGCCAGCGATGATATAGCCGCAGTAAAAGCAGAGATTGCCAGCCTCATTGAACAGTCGGCACCCAATGCTGAGGGTGATGATTTACTGAATAGTCTTAATTTATTTTTAAGAGAAATTGAATTACGACTCCAGTTTATGGGCTCTTTTGACGATCTTTGTAAAAGCAAAAATGAGTGGGCGAAGTATTTCCGAGAGTCTTACCGTGAAGAGTGTCTTGGCGATATAGAGGATATTTCTTCAAAAAAACTACAAAGCTCAATCAAGAAAAGCGAGCAAGAAGATTTTGCCGATTTTGTCTCTGATTATTTTATTTAGCGCCATGAATAAAATATTGTTAATGCTCCTGTTACTCCCATTAACATCAATGGCTGCCGATAAACCGTGTGCCGGAAACAAAGGCGCAACATCGCATTGTGAAGAAACTCAAGGGGTTGTTGCCGAGCAATCTTCCGAGTATCAAAGACTATTGGCGCTTGCCGAACAGAATGCTGCCAAAATAAAAGCGCAATCAGATAAAAACGTTACCGCAATAAAAGCACAGTCGGATAAAAATGTGGCGGCAATAAAAGCGCAGTCAGAAAAGAACGCGGCGTCAATAAAAGCTCAGCACGAACAAGACCCTGCAAAAATTAAGGCTCAACTCGATCTAAATAAATTAAGTACCCAAGAACAGTTAGATCGTAATGCGGCAATTACTAAAGAACAACTTGAGCGCAATGCGGCAAGCACCCAATTACAACTAGAACAAAATGCTGCAAGTGCCCAGGTAAATTTACAGAAATAATCCGAAGGGGATTTATTTAAAAAATTTGGCTACCAGTTTTAGACGGGACAAGCAAAAAGGCTTAACCGTCAATAGGGTTAACTTAATGATAAAGCATTAAAAGAGATCGTTCGCTGAGCGGAGTCGAAGCCAGTTGTCCGCTTCGACTCCGCTCAGCGAACGGTTTAACTTTAAACTATCCCGTCTTAAGTGGGTAGCCGATTTATCCGTGTAAGAAAGAAACATCAATTGCGCGTGGGT
>CAIUYS010000232.1 GCA_903903365.1 uncultured Methylococcaceae bacterium | reverse complement strand
AGCCTCTTGTGCAACGGCCACATTGATGTGTGTCGTTGCAACCGTGCCGAGCGTAGACATCGGGTTACCGGTCATGGCGATTAACGGTACACCCAAGCGTTTAATAAGCGGTAGAATCTTTAAAATCTCCTCAGTTTCGCCTGAGTTGGATAAAGCCAGCACTACATCCTGTTTGGTAATCATGCCCAGATCGCCGTGACTGGCCTCCCCGGGATGCACAAAAAAAGCCGGAGTCCCTGTACTGGCAAGGGTTGCGGCAATTTTTCCGGCAATATGTCCTGACTTGCCCATGCCGATAACAACAACGCGACCTGTACATACAAACAGCAATTTGCACGCGGCCACAAAATTATCATTAATCTGTTCTGCCAGAGCGTTGATCGCCTGCGCTTCTACCTGAATAACGGCCAAGCCCAATTCACGAAGTTTTTGGTCATTCAGTTTCATGGTCAGTTAAATTTGCAATAGCGCTGATTGGATAAATAACGACGCAAGGTCATGAATAAGCGTATTAACATCGGTGTTTCTGGGTTTAAAACTCGACATTATGCCATGTTTGCTGCATTTGTGTTCTATTTGATGGCTGGTATTATTTACATTGTCGAACAATAACGATAATACCCCTTAAGTATTGGGAGATAGGGCTGAAGTGACTGGCGCTTTTGTGCTGTCATAAAGTCGGGCTGTGACTTCAAAATCACTTTATTACGGCAAACCAGAGTCAGGTTAATAATATGTTATTATTACCGGCTTAATTTATTATATTCGGATTTATGACTCATCCATCTAACCCGGTTCAATTAATTGATCGCTTTGGCAGAACGGTTGATTATTTAAGAATTTCCATCACGGATCGTTGTGATTTTCGCTGCGTGTATTGCATGGCAGAAGACATGACCTTCTTGCCGCGAGCACAAATTTTAACCCTGGAAGAAATTGCTACACTGGGTAAAGCGTTTGCTGAATTAGGCGTAAAAAAAATCAGGATAACCGGTGGCGAGCCTTTGGTCAGAAAAGGAGCGCTGGAGCTTCTGCAAACACTGGGTCAAATTGAAAGTTTGCATGAGCTGGTAATAACCACCAATGGCTCGCAACTGGAAACGATGGCGACAGGGCTAAAAGCCGCCGGTGTAAAGCGTATCAATATTAGCCTGGATACCTTGGATGCCGATAAATTTAAGGCCATTACCCGAACGGGTGATTTACAGCAGGTACTTCGGGGTATAGATGCCGTTAAAGCGGCCGGTTTTGAGCGCATAAAAATCAATGCAGTTATTCTTAAAGACAGAAATCATCTGGAAGTCTGTGACCTGGTGCAGTATGCCGTTGATAAGGGGATCGATATTAGTTTTATCGAAGAAATGCCTTTGGGTGTGGTTGCCAAACATGACCGTTCGGAAGCGTATTATTCCAGTGCTTTGATTAAGCAAGATTTAGCCAACACGTTTTCCTTGGTGGCATCGCTTGAAAAAACCGGTGGCCCCTCAAATTATTTTAAAGTGGCAGGTACGCAAACGCGTGTTGGCTTTATTTCCCCGCACAGTGACAACTTTTGCAGCACCTGTAACCGTGTACGATTAACGGTTGAAGGTCGCTTGTTACTCTGTTTGGGTAATGAGCATTCGGTCGATTTAAAGGCAGTGCTTAGAGCCAATCCGGGTAACATGACTATTTTAAAGCAGGCTATTGTGAATGCCATGTTGATCAAACCGGAGAAACACGAATTTAATATCCACGAACAACCGGTAATATTGCGTTATATGAGCATGACCGGTGGTTGATGCTGTGGAGGTAGTTTGTCCACGAAAAGTACTAAAGCCAAGAAAATAAACCCTATGGCATAAAATATGAATTGAAGCGTGACGGGGTTTGTAACATGAAGCGTGACGGGGTTTGTAACCCCGTTACACACGTTTTAGCCTGCCTGAACTCAACAGCTATACATACCTAACGCAACTTTTTGAATAACGGTAAATACCAAACGTTTGGGGCGGGGTTGCAAACCCCGCCCCGCGTTCGGCACGAAAACAATCATATTGCATAAAATATGAAGCGTGACGGGGTTTGTAACCCCGTTACACACGTTTTAGCCTGCCTGAACTAAACAGCTATACATACCAAACGTAAACTTTTTGAATAACGTTAATACCAAACGTTTGGTGCGGGGTTGCAAACCCCGCCCTGCGTTCTGCATGACCGATGGTTGATGCGGAAAAAAGCCGATTACGGTTTTGCAATTGTGCTTTAGCCGCGACTTCTAAAGCCGGTCTTTTTTAGAATTTTGGTGCTATACAATACCTCACAACCCAAATTGGCATCTCCCAGTAAATCAGAAATTTGCCGTATTTGTTGATCAACATCTGTCTGGGTTTTACCATGAACCATGGCAAACAGGTTATAAGGCCATTCTGGTAGATGCCGTGGACGGTGGTAACAATGGCTGACAAATTCCAGTTTCCCGACTTGTTGGCCCAGATCATCAATAACCTCATCGGGGACATTCCACACGGTCATGCCGTTAAAACGGTAACCCAGTTTGTAATGATTGGGCACTGCGCCAATGCGTCGAATAATGCCTTGTTCCTGCATGGCGGTCATGCGTGTCATGACGATTTCAGCCGTTAAGCCCAGTTGTTCGGCAATACGTTGGTAAGGTTGTGGCGTTAGCGGTAAGCCTGCCTGGGTGGCATGCATAATGGCCCGATCGGTTTCATCAAGTGTCATCATCAGGCTTCCAGTTTTAAGCCAACAAAATATTCGTTGATTTTGGGCATGTTATAAACCGTCAGGCCGGTTTGTTGTTCTATCGCGGACAGGGTTTGCCGGATTTGTTCTGGGGTTTCTGTCGCTATCACAAACCACATAGTAAGGGCATGATTACGCGCGTAATTATGCGCGACTTCAGGAAAGGCATTGATGATGTCAGTGACTTCATCAAAGTGCTCGGGTGGCGCTTTAACCGCAGCCAAGGTTAAGGCACCACCCATCAGTTCGGCATGATAAAGCGGGCCGAAACGGGACAAAGTACCGTTGTCCAATAAAGCCTGTAGGCGCTCAAGGAGTGCGGGTTCAGTTAATCCCAATTGCCCGGCAACTCTTTGATAGGGCGCGTCACAGATAGGAAAGCCAACTTGCAGGGCATTGATAATACGACGATCTATTTCATCCATGTGTCAGTGATCTGGAGTTTGTGGGTTGATAAATGGCACCGCGTTGTTTAAAGCAACGGCGACTGAAGAGAACTTTTTGGTCAAACCCCGTCAAACCACAAGCAGCGTTGAGTTGTTCCAGTTGTGATAAAACGGTGGCGCGGTCTTTGCCATGAATCATGCAGTACAGGTTGTAGGGCCATTCGGCATGTCGGGGACGTTGATAACACAGCGTGACAAAAGCAAACTGGCTGAGGTGTCCGCCCAGTTGTTTAACCAGGTTATCGGGTACGTTCCAGACAATCATGGCGTTGGCGCGGTAACCCAGTTGGTTATGCTTGACGATGACTCCCATGCGCTTAATTAAGCCGTTTTGTTTCAAGCGGGACAGGCGTTCAAGCACTTCCGCTTCCGGCATTGACAGAGCATTGCCAATGTCGGCGTAAGGGCGGGAGCAAACGGGGAGTCCCAATTGTACCCGTTCCAGTAGTTGTCGGTCACGGGCATCAAGCATAATGAAAATCCATTTTAAAACCCAAATCAATAAAAAAATCATCCAGCAAAGGCAGTGACATGGTTTTGTAACCGGTTTCCAGTTCTATGGCATCCAGAACGGCTTGCAAATGCTCGGCATCGCTTGCAATAGCGACAAACCAGAGATTAAAACGGTGTTCACGTTCATAATTATGATT